>NZ_JBHULI010000022.1:0-277831 GCF_042684365.1 Gracilimonas halophila
GGTGATGCCGGGAGACAATGTGAAATTAGACGTGGAACTCATCCAGCCGGTAGCGATGGAAGAGGGACTGCGCTTTGCAATTCGCGAAGGTGGCCGTACTGTTGGCGCCGGAGTGGTAACTAAAATATTGGATTAAGCAATTACCTAAATAAGGCCAGTGCAAAGAGCAGTCGGTAAGCCGGCTGCTCTTGTGCGCTTTATACGGGTGTAGCTCAGTTGGCAGAGCACTGGTCTCCAAAACCAGGTGTCGGGAGTTCGAGCCTCTCCACCCGTGCAGATAAATCTAAAAATATGAGTAAGATTAATAATTTTTTTGATGGTGTTGTGCAGGAATTCAAGAAGGTATCCTGGCCGACCCAAAAAGAACTGATAGATAACACTATTATCGTAGTGGTATTCTCAATCATAATTTCGGTTTTTATTTTTGGTGTTGATCAACTCTACAGCACAATCTTAGAAGCTATTTACAATTAATAATGAGCAAAGAACTAACACATGATTGGTATGTAGTCCGCTGCTTTTCCAGTCATGAGAAAAAGGTTAAAGAGTTTCTTGAGCGTGAAATTGAAGAACAAGGTTTAGAGGATAAGATCAGTGAGATTTTAATTCCTACTGAAACGGTTGTTGAGATACGTGCTGGTAAGAAACGCACGAGGGAGAAGAATTTTTTCCCCGGCTATATCCTTTTGAACACTCATTATGATGAAGAGGTAAACAATTTGATACAAAGTGCACCGTCCTGCCTTGGTTTTTTGAAGGTAGGTAAAAATGAAACGGTGCCAACTCCGCTAAAAGAGCACGAAGTCAAACGCATCATTGGGCGAGTGCAAGACAGTGGAGACGAAGCACGGAATATTGAAATTCCGTACAGCGAAGGTGACTTGGTTAAAGTAATATCCGGTCCGTTCAAAGATTTTGACGGAACTGTTCAGGAAGTGAATCCTGAAAAACTTAAACTGAGAGTTATGGTCAGTATTTTTGGTCGTAAAACTCCGGTTGAAGTTGATGTTAATCAAGTTGAATCCGCTACATAAAGAACCTAGTTGATGCACACTAGCTATTACGCACACATAAACAGAAGTTATTAATTATAGGATCCTGAGAATCCATGGCTAAAAAAGTTGAGAAAATCCTGAAGCTTCAGATTGTTGGGGGGCAGGCAAACCCTGCGCCACCTGTAGGACCGGCACTCGGTCAGGCAGGAATCAATATTATGGAGTTTTGTAAAGCCTTTAACGCTAAGACTCAGGACAAGGCCGGAACTGTTGTTCCTGTTGAGATTACGGTTTATGCTGATAAGTCTTTTACATTCAAAACAAAGACTCCACCAGCACCTGTACTTCTCAAGAAAGCAGCGAAAATCAAGTCCGGATCAGGTGAACCAAACCGAAATAAAGTAGGGACGGTAACCTGGAGCCAATGCAAAGACATTGCACAAGAAAAGATGGAAGACTTAAATGCGTTTGACATCGAAGCTGGTGCGGAGATGGTTGCAGGAACGGCTCGCAGTATGGGTCTTAGAGTAAATCGCGAAAAGTAAGGAAATTGTGATCATGGCAAAAAGAGGAAAGAAATATCAACAGGCCGTGGCACTCGTGAACCCCGAAGTGGATTACACTTTGGAAGAAGCGTGCGATCTGGTTAAAAAAACATCAAACACTAACTTCGACGCCTCAGTGGATATTGATATCCGTTTAGGTGTTGATCCTCGTCACGCAGACCAAATGGTACGTGGCACTGTGAGTTTACCTCATGGTACAGGAAAAGAAGTTCGTGTGCTTGCACTCGTTAATGAGAGTAAGCAAGATGAAGCCAGAGAAGCTGGTGCCGACCATGTTGGTCTTGATGATTACATCACGAAAATAGAAGAAGGGTGGACCGATATCGACGTGATTATCGCAACACCTGACGTAATGGGTAAACTCGGTAAGCTTGGGCGCTTTTTAGGGCCCCGCGGACTGATGCCTAACCCTAAAAGTGGAACCGTAACAATGGATGTGGCTGAAGCTGTTAAAACAGTAAAAGCCGGACAGATTGATTTCCGTGTTGATAAGGCCGGAATCCTTCATACATCTGTTGGTAAAGTAAGTTTTAGCGCTAGCGATCTGAAAGAAAATACAGAAGCATTCTTTCGGACTGTTATGAGTTTAAGACCGGCTTCCGCAAAAGGACTGTATGTGAAAAGTGTTTTCATGAGCAGTACTATGGGACCAAGCATCCCGTTAAGCAGAACCGCAGTAACATCCCTATAATAGGAGGAATTAAATTATGCCTACTGCAGAAAAGCAAGCAGTTTTAGACGAGATTGCCGAAAAACTGGAAAGTTCTAGTGCTTTATATATCACTAACTATTCCGGAATGTCGGTACCTGAAGTTAATGAACTGCGAGGTGCATTTCGTAAGGGAGATATTCGCTTCAAAGTATACAAAAATAAGCTTGTAAAGCTGGCAATGGAGAAGGTTGGTGGATATGATGATATCATTCCTTCTTTGGTTGAGCAGAATGCTTTCGCTTTTGTAGAAGAAGAACTATCAGCACCTGCCAAGGTATTGAAAGATTTTATCAAGGATAATAATAAGCCACAGTTTAAATCCGCAATGGTAGATGGTGATTTCTACGGTGAGGATAAACTGGACGTTCTGGCAGCTATGAAGTCTAAGAACGAAATTATTGGCGATGTCCTTGGTCTGTTAATGGCTCCGCTATCAAATGTAGTTGGTGCACTTAACTCACAAGGATCTAACCTTGTTGGTGCCGTTAAAACAATCGCTGAAAAAGGCGACGAATAACCCTTATTACACAACTAGAATTTTTTATATCAAAACAACTGGAGAAATAAAATGGCTGACGTTAAAGATTTAGCTGAACAGCTTGTCAACCTGACAATTAAAGAAGCAAATGAACTTGCTAAAGTTCTTGAAGAAGAATACGATATCAAACCTGCTCAAGCTGCTGTTGCAGTAGCTGGACCTGCCGGTGGCGGAGAAGCCGGTGGCGGAGAAGAGCAAACTGAGTTTGACGTAGTTCTTAAAAGCGCTGGTGCTAAGAAAATCGCCGTTATCAAAGAAGTACGCGGCATCACCGGTCTTGGGCTGAAAGAAGCCAAAGAATTGGTTGACGGAGCTCCTGGCACTGTAAAAGAAGCTGTATCGAAAGATGAAGCTGAAGACATCAAATCCAAGCTTGAAGAAGCTGGTGCCGAAGTAGAGCTTAAGTAACTTATACTTACAAATTCGTGGGTAGCCAATGCCGTGAAAACGGTATTGGCTATTGGCGTCTTATAGAAATTGACCCCAAATGCCTTGGGGTTTACCCGTATCATTTACCTTCAATCTAAGAGGAGAGGTTCCTTTTGAGCAAGAAGATGCAAACTATTCCGAACACGGAACGCCTATCGTTTGGTAAGACCAAACATGTATTGGATTACCCAGATTTTCTGGATATCCAGTTAGAGTCATTCGAAAAATTTGTACAGCTTGATATTGCGCCCAACGAGCGACAAAATCAAGGACTGCAACGTATATTTAATGAAAATTTTCCTATTCAGGATACTCGTGAAACTCATATCCTTGAGTTTCTTTACTTTAACGTGGATGTGCCTCGTTATACTGAAGCTGAGTGTCAGGATCGGGGCCTAACATATTCTGTTCCGCTTAAAGCCAAATTGAGATTATCGTCTGTTGATGACAGCGATGAAGCCAGCGAAACTATTGAACAGGAAGTGTTCTTAGGAGACCTTCCGTGGATGACAAACCGAGGTACTTTTATAGTGAACGGTGCCGAGCGAGTTATTGTAAGTCAGCTCCATCGTTCTCCAGGTGTATTCTTTGGACAAAACGTACACCCGAACGGTACACAACTGTATTCCGCTCGTGTTATTCCATTTAAAGGATCCTGGATTGAATTTACTACGGATATCAGAGACGTCCTTTGGGCATATATCGACCGTAAGAAGAAAGTACCGGCCACTACCCTATTGAGAGCTCTCGGATACTCCTCCGATATTGAATTATTAAGCTTGTTTGAGCTTTCTGAGGATATCAAGTTCGGTTCCAAAGCAGATTACAACAAGAAATTAGTAGGTAAGAGACTTGCTGAAAATATTGTTGTGGAAAGCATGGAAGAAGTTGTTGATGATGAGACAGGTGAAGTAACTGAAGCTCTTAATCGACAGATCATCTTTGAACGTGATCACGAATTGACTGAAGATGATTACGGTGCATTGAAAGATGCCGAAGTTGAAAAAGTATTGGTTCAGAAGATAAGTGCTGAGGAATCAGAGCGTTCAGTGATGATGAATACACTGCGTAAAGATCCTACTTATGATGAATCTTCTGCACTTGGAGAAATTTATCAGCAGATACGATCCGGTGAAATGCCAGATCCCGAAACTGCCCGTTCCATACTAGAGCGATTATTTTTCAGCGATAAGAAATATGACCTTGGTGAAGTTGGAAGATACCGACTCAACAAGCGTTTGAAGATGGACCAGGAAAATACCCTTCAATATCTGACTAAAGAGGATATTGTAGCTATTGTGAAGGAAGTTATCCGTCTGAAGAACATGAAATCTCAGGTGGATGATATTGATCACTTGAGTAACCGTCGTGTACGTACTGTAGGCGAACAGTTAGGTCAGCAGTTTGCTATCGGGCTCGCTCGTATGGCCAGAACCATTCGTGAGCGAATGAACTCCCGTGATGCAGAGCAGCTTACACCGCAGGATCTTGTTAACGCCCGTACCATTTCAAGTGTGATAAACACATTCTTTGGTACTAATCAGCTTTCGCAGTTTATGGATCAAACTAATCCGATTGCTGAGCTGACTCACAAGCGACGTATGTCTGCGCTTGGACCGGGTGGATTGACTCGTGAGCGAGCTGGTTTTGAGGTTCGTGATGTTCACTATACTCACTATGGACGACTTTGCCCAATTGAAACACCTGAGGGACCAAACATTGGTTTGATCTCATCCCTGTGTGTTCACGCGAAAGTAAATGACTTCGGGTTTATTGAAACCCCTTACCGAAAAGTGAAGGAAGGAAAGGTTTCCAAAGATGTAGAATATCTGGCTGCTGAGCAAGAAGATGAAACCGTAATTGCCCAGGCTAACGCCGAGATCGATGATAAGGGCATGTTCGAAACGGATGCCATCTTCTCCAGAACCCGTGAAGGTAACTACCTCCGCGTGAAGCCGGAAGAAATTGAATACATGGACGTTGCCACTAATCAGATCACATCTTTGGCGGCAGCATTGATTCCATTTATTGAACACGATGATGCTAACCGTGCCTTGATGGGTTCGAACATGCAGCGTCAAGCCGTTCCTTTATTGCGCCCGGAAGCTCCTGTAGTGGGAACCGGACTGGAGCAGCGTGCCGCTCGTGATTCAAGAGCTATCATTACTGCAGACGCCGATGGCGAAGTAGTATATGTAAGTGCTACGGAGATCAGAGTTAAGTACAAGCGTACTGAAGATGAACAACATTGCTATTTTGATGGTGGTGTTAAATCATATAAACTGAACAAATTCATCCGAACTAACCAGGATACTACGATCAATCAGCGTCCTGTTGTTAAGATCGGAGATAAAGTTAAAGCCGGTCAGGCTTTGGCTGATGGTTGCTCTACTGACAAAGGAGAGCTTGCCTTGGGCCGTAACTTGCTCGTGGCGTTCATGCCATGGAGAGGGTACAACTTTGAGGATGCGATCGTAGTAAGTGAGCGCATTGTTCAGGAAGATATTTATACTTCTATTCACGTAACGGAATTCGAACAACAGGTTCGTGATACCAAGCGTGGTGAAGAAGAACTGACTCGTGAAATTCCTAATGTAAGTGAAGAAGCTACGTCTGATCTTGACGAACGTGGAATTATACGTATCGGTGCTAAGATCGAGCATGGTGACATTCTGGTTGGTAAGATCACTCCTAAAGGAGAAACAGATCCTACTCCGGAAGAAAAACTATTGCGCGCCATTTTTGGCGATAAAGCAGGTGATGTTAAAGATGCATCACTGAAAGTGCCGCCAAGTGTTGAAGGTACAGTAATTGATACCAAGCTCTTCAGCCGTAAACGAGATGAGCTTATCTCTCGTAAGGAAGAGAAGAAAAGTGTTGAGCAGGAAGAAGAACGTCATGCACAAAAAGTTGCTGAATTGAATCAGCAATGGGCAGACAAGATGTACTCCCTGCTTCGAGACAAAACCTCTCCGGGTGTGTTGAACTACAGTAATGTAGAGCTGATCCCGAAAGGCGAGAAATACAAGAAATCAGTATTTGAAGAATTAGATCCGGTAAACATCAACGAGAACATTGACTGGGCCACTGATGGTGAGCTAGTGAAGATGGTTCGTAAGTTGTTTGCTAACTACCGTGAGCTTCGTCGTGAAATTGATACCGAAGCCAAGCGTCGTAAATTTGCGATCCAGGTAGGAGATGAATTACCACCGGGAATCATTCAGAAAGCTAAAGTTTATGTTGCTAAGAAACGTAAACTGAAAGTGGGTGATAAAATGGCGGGTCGTCACGGTAATAAAGGTGTGGTTGCTAAGATCGTACCTGCCGAAGACATGCCATTTATGGAAGACGGAACTCCTGTAGATATCTGTCTTAACCCTCTTGGTGTACCATCTCGTATGAACCTTGGACAGATCTACGAAACCATCCTTGGATGGGCTGCTAAGAAAATGGGTGTTACTTTTGCATCTCCTATTTTCGACGGTGCTTCTATGGATGAGGTAAGAGAAAAACTAAGAGAAGCGGGATTACCTGAAGACGGTCGAGTAAATCTTTACGACGGTCGTACAGGTGAACCATTCGCACAGAAAACAACAGTAGGTTATATCTACATGTTGAAACTGAATCACTTGATTCAGGACAAAATGCATGCTCGTTCTATTGGGCCATACTCACTTATTACGCAGCAACCATTGGGCGGTAAAGCTCAGTTTGGTGGTCAGCGACTCGGTGAGATGGAGGTTTGGGCATTGTATGCTTATGGTGCTTCCAGCATCCTGAAAGAAATGCTCACTGTAAAAAGTGATGACGTAAAAGGGCGCTCTAAAGTATATGAGGCCATCGTTAAAGGTGAAAACCTGCCCGATGGAGACGTGCCCGAATCATTCAAGGTATTACTACGAGAGCTTATGGGTCTCGGCCTTGAAATGCACATTGAATAATTTCACTGTTAATAATTTGGAGGAACATCCTTGCCAGTAACTAAGACATTAACAGTCACCAAAGACTTCGATAGCATTGGGGTATCCCTTGCTTCCGCAGAGACGATTTTATCTCGCTCTCACGGAGAGGTCTTGACTCCCGAGACTATAAACTATAGAACCTTCAAACCGGAAATGGATGGTCTTTTCTGTGAAAAGATCTTCGGCCCGGTTAAAGATTACGAATGCCATTGTGGTAAATACAAGAGGATCCGCTATAAAGGTATCATCTGCGACCGTTGCGGTGTGGAAGTTACCCGAAAAGCTGTTCGTCGTGAGCGTATGGGGCATATTACCCTTACCGTTCCTGTAGTACACATTTGGTACTTCAAGTCACTTCCAAATAAGATCGCTTACCTTATAGGAACTTCGTCCAAGAATCTGGATAAGATCGTTTATTACGAAACTTTCGTGATCATCAATCCGGGTGTTGCGCGAGACTTAGGTTATGCACAAGGTGATCAGATCTCTGAAGAAGAGAAGTGGGACATTTTAGAACAACTGCCCGAAGATAATCAGGAGCTGGATGACGATGATGACGACAAGTTCATCGTTAAGGAAGGAGCGGATGCTTTGCAGGCACTCCTTGCCGATCTTGATCTTGATGAATTGGCTTATCAGTTACGCTATGAGGTGAAGAATGAAACTTCACAAATGCGTAAGAAGAAAAAGCTGAAGCGTCTTCAGGTAATTGAATCATTTCGTGCCGCCAACAAGCACACTGAAAACCGTCCTGAATGGATGGTACAGAGTGTAATTCCTGTGATTCCACCGGAATTACGACCATTGGTACCTCTGGAAGGTGGCCGTTTTGCGACATCTGATCTGAATGATCTGTACCGTCGTGTGATCATCCGTAACAATCGTCTGAAAAGATTGATAGATATCAAAGCTCCTGATGTGATTCTCCGTAACGAGAAGCGCATGTTGCAGGAAGCGGTTGATTCACTCTACGACAACTCAAGAAAATCAAACGCAGTACGTAATAACAACCGCCCGCTTAAATCACTTTCAGATATGCTGAAAGGTAAGAGTGGCCGTTTCCGTCAAAACCTTCTTGGTAAGCGTGTTGACTATTCCGGCCGTTCTGTAATTGTGGTAGGACCCGAGCTGAAAATGCACGAATGTGGTCTGCCAAAAGAAATGGCGGTTGAGCTCTACAAACCATTCATTATTCGTCGCTTGATAGAGCGTGGATATGTGAAAACAGTAAAGAGCGCCAAGAAAGTAGTTGACCGACGCGATGCCGTTGTATGGGAAGTACTCGAAAATGTAATCGACGGACACCCCGTACTTCTTAACCGTGCCCCGACATTGCACAGGTTAGGTATTCAGGCATTCCAGCCGGTACTTATTGAAGAGAAAGCTATACGGCTTCACCCACTCGCATGTACAGCGTTTAACGCTGACTTTGACGGTGACCAGATGGCCGTTCACCTTCCATTGAGTCACGATGCTGTTATTGAAGCATCCGTTCTTATGTTAGGTTCTCATAACATTTTAGCACCTGCAAATGGTGGTCCGATCGCAGTTCCTTCACAGGATATGATCCTTGGACTGTACTATTTGACCAAGCCAGATGATGGACGTAAAGGTGAAGGAAAAACATTTTCTTCTCCGGAAGAAGTGTTGATCGCTTTTGATCAGGGACAAATTGATACCCATGCTAAGATCAATGTTCGAATTCCCGTAATTAATGAGGTAGGAGAAGCGGAATACGAGGTAATTAAAACTTCTACCGGACGAGTGATATTCAATGAGATCACTCCTAAGGAAATTCCATTCATTAATAAGACCCTCGGTAAAAAAGAACTGAGAAACCTTATTGGTGAAATCCATGGCGTTGTAGGAACAGCTAAAACAGCCAAGTTCCTGGATGATATGAAGAGGTTAGGATATGAGGAAGCTACTATTGGTGGACTTTCCTTCAGTCTTGACGATATCATTATTCCGGATGCCAAAGGAGAATTGATCAATAAAGCCAAAGACGAAGTAACCGACGTACAAGGACGTTACGAGATGGGCTTTATTACTGATAACGAGCGGTATAACCAGGTAATTGATAAGTGGACAAGTACCACAAACCGTGTTTCTGAAACATTATTCACGGCACTGCAAAACGACCGAAACGGATTTAACCCCGTTTATATGATGGCTGATTCCGGTGCTCGTGGTTCTAAAGAGCAGATCCGACAGTTAGGTGGTATGCGTGGTCTTATGGCCAAGCCTCAAAAGAGCTCCATGCAGCAGGGTAATGAAGTTATTGAAAACCCGATCCTTTCTTCTTTCAAAGAGGGATTGACGGTTCTTGAATACTTTATCTCTACTCACGGTGCACGTAAAGGTCTTGCTGATACGGCCCTTAAAACTGCCGATGCCGGTTATCTTACCCGTCGATTAGTTGATGTGTCACAAGATGTGATCATTAATGAAAGAGACTGTGGTACCCTCCGTGGTATCAAGATGACGGCTCTGAAAGACAATGAGGATATCATTGAAAGTCTTGAAGATCGTATTCTCGGCCGTGTATCATTACATGAAATTTATGACCCGATCTCTGATGAATTGATCTGTGAATCAAATCAGGTGATCGATGAAACGGTAGCTCAGAAGATCGCTGAAACTTCAATCGATGAAGTTGAGATCCGTTCCGTACTTACCTGTGAGACACCTCGCGGAGTATGTGCCAAGTGTTACGGACGCGACCTTGCCCGTGGCACACTCGTTGAAAAAGGAGAAGCAGTAGGTGTTATTGCAGCTCAGTCAATTGGTGAGCCGGGTACACAGCTTACCCTTCGTACCTTCCACGTTGGTGGTACAGCTTCTCGTTTGGAGGCTGAATCTCAGCATAAGACAAAGTTTGAAGGTAAAGTTGAATTTGAAAACGTCCGCGTTGTGGTTTACAACGATGGCGAAGAAGATCATAATGTTGTTCTTTCACGTGCCGGTGAAGCTAAGATCGTGAACGACGAAGGAACAGTATTGATCACTTACAACATCCCTTACGGTTCTGAGATGTTGGTTGAAGACGGTGATATGGTACCTAAAGGAGCAGTGCTCTGTAAGTGGGATCCATATAACGCCCTGATCTTCTCTGAAATTGAAGGTACGGTTGAGTTCAAAGATATCATTGACGGAGTTACTTCATCAGATGATACCGATGCTCAAACCGGTCACCGTGAAAAAGTAATTACAGATTCCAAAGATCGTACGCTGGTTCCAACCCTTATGATCAAAGGAACTAAAGACCGAATCCGCGAAAGCACACTGCCGGTTGATACCCACATTGTGGTAGAAGATGGCGCTAAAGTGGAAGCCGGTCAGGTAATCGCCAAGATTCCGCGTGTTGCATCCAAATCTAAGGATATCACCGCTGGTCTTCCGCGTATTACAGAACTATTTGAAGCGCGTTCCCCAAGTGAACCTGCCGTTGTTACTGAAATTGACGGTATTGTTGAAATGGGTGGACGTAAGCGTGGTTCACAAGAGGTATTTGTGAAATCCAAAGACGGAACCGATGAGAAGAAATATCTGATCTCGCTAAGTAAGCATATCTTGGTTCAATCCAATGATTTTGTGAAAGCAGGTCAGCCACTTTCTGACGGAACCATTCCGGCTCAGGATATTCTGAATATCTTAGGTCCATACGCTGTGCAGTCTTATCTCGTGAATGAAATTCAGGAGGTTTACCGACTACAGGGTGTGAAGATCAATGACAAGCACATTGAAACTATTGTGCGAACCATGATGCAGAAAGTTGAGATCACCGATCCCGGTGATACCATGTTCCTTGAAGGCGATAAAGTTGATCGATTTGAAGTGAATGATCGTAATGACGAACTGATCGGTAAGTTTGTAGTCACCAACCAAGGTGGAAGTGAACTTAAGAAAGGAACTATCCTTGATCGCCGTGAAGTAAGAGATCATAACAATCAGTTGATCAAAGACGGTAAAGAAGAGCTCGAAACCCGTGAAGCAGAACCGGCTATTTCTAAGCCAATTCTGTTGGGTATCACAAGAGCTGCACTTTCAACCGATAGCTGGTTGTCAGCAGCTTCCTTCCAGGAAACTACCAAGGTACTTACTCAGGCTTCAATCGAAGCTAAGAAAGACTTCCTCCGCGGACTCAAAGAGAATGTGGTGGTTGGACATAAAGTACCTGCCGGTACCGGACTTCGCGACTATGAAGACATCGTGGTTGGATCGAAGAAAGACATGGAAGAAGGAGACGAAGAGATCGCCAAAGTATTTGAAGAACTTGGCGGAAGCAGTAACGGCGAAGGTGAAACAGCCGAAGCCGAAGACTAACACTTCGTTAGCCTTTTAAAGAATTAAAGCCCCGTTCATTAAATTGAGCGGGGCTTTTTTTATATGTTTAAAAGTGATGAAAAGATCTCACAATGCATGGCTTCCTGAATTTTAAGCAGGCTAGGACTCTGCAGGTTTATCCAATATGTTATCAAGAGAATAACTTCCCGTATTCATCATGGCTATAGCTAAACTGGCTAGCATAAGTATGATCTCCAAACGCATACCGCTGAAGCCCCCATCGCCGCCCATTTTTACAGTAAAAATAGCAACAAGCATCGTGAAGGCTAATAAAATGCCGGGAACTTCAACTTTATATCCTATCAAAACCATGATTCCGCCCAGAAACTCTACAAGCGCTACAACCCAAGCCATAATACCTGCAAGTGGAATTCCGATATTCCCAAAAAATCCCTGAACACCTTCAATACCGGTAAGTTTACCCCATCCGGCTACAATAAAAAATGACTCCTACACCGATTCGAAGTAGTAATACAGCTATGTTTTTATTCTTCATATGTCCTCCATTTTGGATATTAATATTGTCTTAATCTATTTTAAATGAGGGTAATATCAAAAATAAAGTTTAATGTTCAACTAAAATCTATTCTAACCACCTAATTTGCTTGAAATAAAAAAGCCACCCCAATTTCTCAGGATGGCTTAATCTCACCTAACTAAAAAGACGATCGTCGTTAGTCAACCGTCATTGGTGCTAACTAAAACTAATTCCCTGTGCGATTAGGGGTTCGTGGTGTTGGCCACTCCATTCGCTCACCTGTACTTGGATTGATAGGAAGAACAGCTTTGTCACGAGGGAAAGTCTCAGGATCTTCACTCGCCATGTAAGTTAAAATGGCGGTGAGGATGGCATTATTTCGAACATCATCAAAAACGATCTTATCATAGGTATCACGATTGGTATGCCAGGTATAATTCCAGTAGCTCCAGCTCAGTGAACTCAAGGAAAATCCCGGAGCTTCTGCTGAAACAAAGGATGCATAATCAGAACCGCCACCGCCGGGAGTGCCGGGAAAGGTCGTCTCAATATGCTGTGTGATATCACGAGGTACGGCTTCCAGCCATCGTCCTAAGAACTCATAGGCATGTAAGAAACCCTGTCCTGAAATACGGACAACACGTCCGGTTCCATTATCTTGATTGAAGAGTGCCTGCATATTGTTTACGATTTCAGGATTATCTTCAACGTATGCTGAAGACCCGTTCAACCCTTGTTCCTCACCACCCCAAAGTCCAATAATAATAGTTCGCTTTGGGTTGGGATATACTTCTTTAAGGATACGTGCTGCTTCCATCATGGTAACAGACCCTGTGGCGTTATCGGTAGCTCCGGTTCCGCCATCCCATGAATCGTAATGAGCGGAAAGAATAATATATTCATCAGCTTTTTCATTTCCGGGAATAGTGGCAATGGTATTGAAGGTAGGAACTTTACCCAACCGCTTTGATTGTGCGTTGATCTTTACCTCAGGTTCGCTTCCATATTCGACCATGCGATGAAGCATCCCATAATCTTCAAGGGAAAGATCGATCACAGGGATATTCTCAGTATTGGCGCTGAAGATCTTATTAACTCCAAAACCATTAGACCATCGGGATTGAAAAAGGCCAACTGCTCCTGCTTCTTCAAGTTTGTTGTTGAGATCACGGCCATAACCAATGCGTTGTAAATTTTCGCGCCAGGCCTGACTTTGAGCACTTCGGTCTTCCCTCATTTTGGCAAAGGATTCTTCTGTGGCAAATTCTTCCCAGTTGTAATCAGGCCGGCCGGTAAGCTGTGGCCGAGAGATCATGATCACTTTACCCTCTATGGTCTTTAACCATGCATTAAATTCTTCCTGGTTTTCTACGGTTGGAAGGATATCAACCGAAGCCGTAACACCACCTTCAGGGGTAGCCGGACTCCAGGCCAACTGCTGACCTTCCAGAGAAACCACACGAGGTGAAATGAGGTCGATATGGGTGATGCCTCGTTCCCATCCGTCCCATTCTCCATATTCTTGATTCTCTGCAGAAATGCCCCATTCCTCAAATTGAGAAACAGCCCAGTCGTGAGCATGCTGCATCTGAGGTGTTCCCACCAATCTTGGACCTATAACATCTGTTAACTGATGGGCAAGCCATTCAAGCTGAGAGTTCTCTGTTGCCTCTTTTATGATAGCTTCAACTGTAGGATCACTTTCTTGAGCAAATACTGATCCCACCGGAACTACCAGCAAAAGGAATAAAAATTTTAATAAACGATTCATGTACCATTCTCCGATCTGTTAAAAATTGACCGAAGAATATATTCTATCTGTACATAAAAAAGAGTTTTTGAAATTTATTTTTACGAAAAAAAACCGCCTCATGCGAGACGGTTTTATTAATTAAAAATATTATGACTTGGCTCAGCCATCAGTGCCAACTAATTAATATCCGGCTTTTCTCCATCCTGCCAATCCTTCTTCAAAATCACTGACATGAGTATATCCCATTTCCTCAAGCTTCTGGGCCAGCTTAGGAGATGCGTCACAATCTGAATTTGCGCAGTAAACTACGATTTCTGCGTCCATATATGGAATGATCTCCTTAGCTATTTCGGCGTTTTCGGTCGGGATGTTGATAGAACCGGGAATATGTTTGGCCAGAAAAGCGTCTTTAGCCAAAGCATTTATAATGATCGGGGAATGTTCACCCGTCATTTTTCGATGTAAAGTTTCTGCGTCTATGGATTGAAGTGTTGCTAAAGCAGTCATGATCTTAAAGATTAAATTCTACTTCTTACTTCACCTTAATAACAAATCAGAGCTTCGTGACATTCAGATCAATCTCTTAGTATAGATATCATAAAATACTTTAGCTGCGGGCTCTATGATATCATCAGGAAAATCGTATTCGGGATCATGTAAATTTGGTGTTTCAAGTCCGGAACCAAAACCGAATTGAGCCCCCTTATTAGTGGCAGTGAAATAAGCGAAATCCTCAGACCAGTTATTTGGATCTGACATTTCCTCAAGCTGATAGTCAAGAGACCTGGCAGATTCTTCAATGAGCTCCACACACTCTTTTGCGTTAATGGTAGCAGGATATATTTCGGTATAATTATGCGAATATGCTAATTCATATTCATTTGCATGCCTTCTGAGGATGTTTTCAGCTTTTGAGCATAATAGCTCAAGGTCATTATTTTCATAAGCACGAAGTGTGATTCCCATTTCCAGATCAGAGGGTGATACCCCAAACGAGATCTCTCCCATACGAATATAGATCAAAGTTGAGATCACATGATTACTAAATCCGGTCTTAGATCGGGTTAATTCCTGTATCTCTTCGATGATCTTGTGGGCAGCGGGATAAGGCGGATTTCCTTTCTCAGGTTCAGCCGCATGGGAAGTTCTTCCCTGCAGGTTGATGGTCATTCCGCAGGAAGCTGCAGCGAAAGTACCTTCTTTCACCAAGACCTTATTCTTGGCCTGCCCCGGTATATTGTGAAGAGCAAACATGTAGTCCGGTGAAAGGGCATGAAACTCAGGAGACTGCACCACATCTTTTGCGCCGAGATCTGTCTCTTCAGCAGGTTGAAATAGCAAAACCGCTTTACCTTTCTTTGGGCGATTTTCAGAAATCAGTTTTCCAAGGTAAGCGATGATAGCCATATGTCCGTCATGCCCACAAAGGTGTGCCACTCCATCTATGGATGAACGGTAAGCAAGGTTGGGAGAACGTTCTTGAATAGGCAGGGCATCCAGCTCACAACGAAAGACAATCGTTTCAGCGGCTTCGCTTCCCTCAAAAACAAACATCTTTCCGGTTCCCGCCACCGGAATTTCTTCATCCGGTTCAAACTGTTTCATGAATTCTGAGATCCGTTTAGAAGTTTCGTATTCCTGTTTAGAAAGTTCAGGATATCGATGCAGGGTTCGTCGGAGGTTGATAAAATCTTGTAGGTCAGACATAGGATATTATTTTATAGCCTCTACCATTATTTCAACTTTTGCATCTAATGGAATACGGCTCACTTCAACCACTGCACGAGCGGGAGGATCGATAGGGAAATACTGAATATAGATCTCATTGAAAGCTTCATAGTCATCCATGTTATCGAGAAAGACCTGGGCCTTTACTACATCAGCCAGTGTGAATCCTGCAGCCTCCAAAACAGCTTCGATATTATTCAGGGTTTGGTGGGTTTGAGATTCCAGGTCATCCCCAGCCAGTTCGCGGGTTTCGGGTACCAGTCCTATCTGTCCGGAAAGATATAATGCATTCCCAAGTTGAACTGCCTGTGAATACACCCCAACAGAGGCCGGAGCGTTTTCCGTATAAATGAACTTCTTTTCAACCGGTTCCTGCTTTTTTTCTGTACAGGAAAGTACAAAGCAAGTACATAATAATAGGAGGGTAAATGATTTCGTCATGTTATAGTATTGGGTTAATTTATTGCGGTTCAATCCCTATGCTCCTCACACCTTAGCAATCTGCTCCTTCATTGCATCTACGAATCTTCCAACCTCTTCCAGAGTGGTATAAACATTCGGCGTGACCCGAATACCCTGAAACTGATCATGAACGATAGGAGTGGTTATGATCCGGTAATCTCGCCATAGAGCACTGTTCAATTCACCCGGCTCCATGCCTTTGATCTCTACAGTGGCAATCCCGCATGCATATTTGGGATCACGACTGGTATGCAGAACTACCTTATCACCATCTACCAGTTCATCGATCCATAGATCGTTAAGGTGCTTTAGGCGAGCTTCCTTACGCTTGGGGCCGATTCCCTCATGGAAGGTGAGTGCTTCGGCAATGGCTAAATAATTTGCGGCCGGATGTGTACCGATCTCCTCAAACTTACGGATATCCTCATCCTGTGATTCCTGAGCAGCCATTAGTGGCCATAGTTCTTTGATCTTGTCTTTTTTAACATACAACATGCCGGTGCCATGTGGAGCAAACAACCATTTATGTAAGCTCGTTGTATAATAATCGCAATCAAGGTCGGAGTGATCGAAATCAAAATGAGCATAGGCGTGAGCACCGTCCACGATCACAGGAATTCCTTTTTTGCGTGCCATATTTACCACTTTTTTGACCGGCAGTATCTGCCCGGTAATATTGATGATGTGGCACATCAAAATGAGTTTGGTTTTTGGAGTGATATTTTCTTCGAACAGACGAACAATTTCATCGTCATTCTCAGCAGGAACAGGAATACTGAATTGCTTCAGTTTTATGCCTTCACGACGTTCCCTTTGTTTAAAGGTGTTGATCATTCGGGGATAATCCTGATCGGTGGTAAGTACTTCATCACCTGCTTTCAGGTCAAAGCCGAACTGACAGATCTGTAAGCTTTCGGAGGCATTTCGGGTAAGGGCAATTTCTTCAGCATCAACCCCGAAGTTGCGGGCAATACGTTTTCGAACACCTTCGCGCTGAGGTTCCAGGATTCTCCACATGGTATAGACGGGAGCTTCATTGGAATAGTCGAGATGGCGTTTCATGGCAGCCTGTACATATTCAGGGGCCGGACTCACCCCACCATTATTCAGGTTAATGAGACTGCGATCTACGGTAAAAGCCTGTTGCACACGAGCCCAGTAATCCTCATTTCTGGCTAGCTCATTAGGGGTGCCTGAAAATCGTTGCAGGTCTTGAGTAATGTCTTTGGCTTGCAGAGGACTGAAAAAAGCACCTGCTCCGAACACAGCGGCTCCTGTTCCCAGTTTCTTTAAAAATTCTTTGCGTGATTCCATATTCCCGGTGTCTTGATTAGAGGCTATCGGGAATTAGCCATTGATAAGCAAAAATGCAAGGCATAAAAAAATCCCGAACATCAGTTATGTTCGGGATTTTTAATTTCGGATTGCAAAAGGTATAAGATCAGCCTTTCTTCGCTGACTTCTCTTTTGCAGTTTCAATAGACTCCAAAAGATCTTCGGCTTCCTTGATAAGTCCTTCTGCTTTTTCTTTCGCTTCAAGGACTACTTTATCGCCTTTTTCCTTGGCTTCGGAAACCAATAGTTCTTTTTCTTTCCGCAATTGGTCGATCAGGTCATTCAGCTCATCATAGTAATTGCTGAGTTTATATGAAAGACGGTCGCGGGTGTTCTTGCCTGTATCCGGAGCATAAAGCAATGCAAATGCAGCGCCAACAAGTGCCCCTGAAATAATTCCTGATAAAAAATCTGATGATCTGCTCATGATAGTTCTCCGTTTTTATTATTTAAACAAGTATAGGCTAAACACGTTCCAATTTCCATATTTGAAAGAGGATTTCACCCTAATTTTTTTCTTTGTACTAGAGTGAGTCGTATGATTTTAAGCCTGAATTGTTTCAGTCTTTTTGCTACGGAATAATTCCTTAAACCACTCGATGGTCATGCTTAATGAAACGGATAATACCGGAGTGATGAACAGAGTCAGTATCGATCCGAACATCAACCCGCCAATAACGGCTTTGGCCAGTGGTGACCATGTTTCTGCTCCGGAGCCTAATTCCAAAGAGAGCGGGATCATGGAACAGATGGTGGTGATGGCGGTCAGTAATATCGGGCGCATCCGTCGGCGACAGGCCTCCAGTATTTGTGAAAGAAGTTCCGAATCTTTTACGGTCGGTTTTTCCTTCCAGAAGAACACCGGGATAAAGAGGTTCCTCCAGCTTACGGATTTGCGATTCAGCAGATCATAATCGGTGTCTTTGGTATAAAGATGCATATAATCAACAAGTACAATCCCGTTGTTCACGATAATACCCACCAGCATAAATATTCCGATCTGTGCCGTGGTGCTCAGGGCATCACCAATAAGGAATAAGAATGCAAGCGCACCAAACATAGCCAAAGGAATACAAAGCCAGATCACAAAGGGATCACGGAAGTTCTCGAAGAGGGAAGCCATGATCATGAACATCAGTACCAATGCAGCTAAGAGTGCGAATCCAAATTCGGATTGCCCCTGCTGGGTCTCGGCGGTTCCTCCGGTGAACTCATATCGATAACCGTCCGGGAGTACAATTTCCTGCTCTACAAAGTCTCGTATCACCTGCTCATATTCCAGCGCATTTCCCTGTACCTGAATGTTTACATCGAGCACGGTTTCACGGTCACGTCGCTGGAAGGAATCTACACCGCGAACAGGGACAAACTCACCAATGGCCTGAATAGGTACTCTTTGACCTTCAAATTCAAATACTTCCAGATCAAAAAGATCTTCACGGCTGGTAAGGGCCTGTTTCTGAGTGCGTACTTCTATGGGGATCTCGCGGCCTTCATTGATATAATATCCTGCCTGATTACCCAGCGTTTGTGTTCTCAAATTACCGGCTACGGTATTTAAGTTTGTACCGATTCGCGCTAGCCGTTCCCGATCTGCAATAAAGTGTAATTCCGGAGTGGGGTCGGTTCTTCCATTATCCACATCAATAACGGTGGGATCTTCCATTAACCGGGCTTCAATTCGGTTAGAGATGGCGAGGAGTTCTTCAATTTCAGCACCGATCAAACTTAAGCGAATGGAGTTACCGCCTGAGTCCCAGCCCCGGCCGAAGTTCAATCCTCCGCCCTCAACCCGAACCCTTACATCTACGCCGGGAGCAGTTAATTCTTCCCGAAGTAAAACAGCAAATTCCGTACTGGTTTGTTCCCGCTCCATTTCCGGAACGAGCGTTATACTGATCTCACCGCGGTTGGATTGAGCGCTCCAACGGCTTCTCCCGATGGTAGTGATCATGGTCTCAACTTCAGGGAGCTCACTTACACGCTGACTGAAGTCATCTAATACATTTGCGGTTCTGATGAGCTGACTTCCTTCCGGCAGACTTATATTAATATCAATTTGCCCGGAATCTGCTTCAGGAAATCCTTCTTTACTGATATTAGTATATAGGAAGAAGGTACTGACAGCTATCACCACCATACTTAACAGTGGAATCCATTTGTGGTGAAATAACCATCGCATGGAACTGATATAAATTCTTTCAAGCTTTGCAATTCCTCTGAAGGCAAGATTTTTGGTATTGAATTGTTTGGCATCCAGGATCAGCAAAGAAATAACGGGAACGAGGATGATGGAGGATAAAAACGAAAATCCGATCGCGAAACAGATGGCGTAAGCAAATTCCCTGAAGAAAGCTCCCTGTGTTCCCGATATCAGAATGATAGGAATGAATACACCAAGTGTGGTAAGGGTTGAACCGAGCAGTGCACCGATCACTTCATTAGTTCCTTTGAGGGCAGCCTCGAATCTGGAAAGTCCTTCTTCAAGTTTACGGGATATACTTTCGGTTACCACAATGGAATTATCCACCAAAAGCCCGATGGCCAGAGCGAGGGCAGAAATGGTAAGGATATTAAGAGTCAGGTCTGCTGCGTACATGGCCGCAAAACTGGCCGCGATTGAAACGGGAATGGTTGAAGCCACAACCAACGAGATTCTCCATCCGCCCATAAAAATGAGGATCACCAGAATCACAACTACAAGGGCGGCTAATGCTGACTGAGCTAAATTATTGATTGAATCTTCAATGGTTTTCCCTTCATCGGAAAGCACTCTGAGGGTAACACCGGGAGGCAGTATCTCGTTGATCTCAGGAACTAACGCCTTCACATCATTTACTACATCGAGGGTGTTAGCATCGGAGTTTTTCTGAACTTCTACCGAAACGCTGTTCTTGCCATTTACTTTAACAAGGCTTTCAATATCCGTGAATCCGTCACTGACTTCGGCTACATCTTCAACCCGAATGGGAATATCATTTTCCGAGACCCGAACAATGGTGTTGGAGATCTGTTCTACAGTTTGATAAGTAGATTGCGCTCTGATACTGTAATTGATTTTATCAGAGACAATATTTCCAATAGGTAATTGTACGTTATTTGAACGGAGTGCATTTTCGATATCAGCTGGAACAAGATTGTATTGTGCCAGCGACATAGGCGATACGTCCACATAAATACGTCGTTCCAGACCACCTTGAGTTTCAGCAGAAGCGAGTCCTTCGATTCTCTCGAGACGGGTTTCAACCAGTTCGAGACCTATGTTTCTCAATTCATCCAGACCACGATTTTCTGCATCAATACTGAGCCGCATAATAGGCCGGTTCTCAGGGTCAAACTGAAAAATAACCGGTTCACGGGCTTGCTGGGGAAGGTCTCCACGTATCTGATCTAATGCTTTTCGAACTTTGAGTTCCGTTTTTCGGATATCCGCCCCGTCACGTAAACGCAGTATGATGAAGGCACTTCCCCGGCTAACGCGGGCTTCGAGGGTTTCAATGCCTTCGATGGCAGAAAGTGCACCTTCAATGGGATTTACAATGATCCGGTTGATGTCTTCCGGGGCTACGTTCTGATATCCAGTGGATACAGCTAATACCGGAATATTAAAGGAAGGGTAGAGGGTGATCTTTAGGTTTGTCAATGAAAATATCCCGAATCCGATCACGATCAGGGTCATCATGATAACCGTGATAGGGCGTTTTAGAATACTTCCGGCTACACTGAATTGCTTCATGCCAATACCTCCTGAGGTTTAGCTAACGGGTCTTCTTTGTGAACGGCATCAAAACCAAGTTTTTCAACCCAGCCATTTATAATATTATAAAAACAAGGCACAACAAACAGCATAAGCAGGGTACTCATGGTGAGTCCGCCAATTACGGTTCTGGCCATTGGACTCCAGGTTTCGGAGCCGGTACCAAGTTCCAGTGCAAGTGGAACCATCGATAGAATGGTGGTAAATGCGGTCATAAGAATAGGACGGAGACGTCGTGTTGCTCCTTCAACAACAGCTTCTTTACGGTTGGTGCCCCGGGCTTGTAAAATTTTGATGTAATCGATCATTACGATACCGTTGTTTACTACAATACCGGTGAGTAAGATCAGCCCAACCATTGAAGTAACACTGATGGAAGTACCGGTTACCCAAAGCATTAGCAATACTCCGGTTAAAGCAAGGGGGATCGTAAGGATGATGATGAATGGTTCTACCAGACTTTCGAATTGGGAGGCCATTACCATGTAAGTAAGTATACCGGCGATCATAAATGCGATCATGAGGAAGCCGAAAGACTCAGCTTGTTCCTCAGCAGTACCGGAGATCTCATAGCGATATTCATCGGGCCAGTTTACCTGATCCAACTGTTCGCGTGCCTGTGAAGATGCTGCAGCAAGGTCAATTCCGGCAAGCTCGGCAGTAACTTCAACTACACGTTCCTGGTCAATTCGGAGTACGTTGGTAGGACCTGTGTAACGTTCAACACGAGCCAAGTTTTTAAGTGGCATCCACTCTCCGGCCGGTGTTTGAACCTGAATATTTTCGAGGTCCACTGACTGAGCTTTATCTTGCGGAGCAAGCTCTACTACAACTTCAAACTCTACACCTTGATCAACAAAGGCGGTAGCTA
The DNA here is from genome assembly GCF_042684365.1 of Gracilimonas halophila. Taxonomy (NCBI): domain Bacteria; kingdom Pseudomonadati; phylum Balneolota; class Balneolia; order Balneolales; family Balneolaceae; genus Gracilimonas; species Gracilimonas halophila. Next base: position 21,934 of record NZ_JBHULI010000022.1, read on the forward strand.
TATTTCCTTTTACGGCATTACTTACGGCGCTTGCAACCTGATTGGTGTTCATTCCTACTCGTGAAATGCGCTCGCGATCCATAATAAGCCTTAATTCCGGACGTCCCTGATCGGAAGAGCTGAATACGCTGTTGATCCCTTCAATATCAAGGAGATCTTCTTTTACGCCTTCCGCAAGTTCTTGCTTGGTGTCAGGGTCATACCCAAAGATCTGGACGATCAACCCATTTTCACCATCAGGGCTGAGAGGGTCAATGATCACTTCCTGAATTTCAACTCCGGGCACTACTTGAAGTTCACGGATCAGACTATTGGTGATCTCAGATTGTGAACGATCCCGGTCATTTTGTGAGACAAGTTCAACCCGGACGGTTCCGGTAAATCCTCCCGGATCATCGGCACCTTCAATTCCTTCTTTGTCGCCATAATCGGAAACGATAAGCCGGGCTTCGGGTACTTCCTGCTGAACGATGGCTTCAACTTGACCCATAGAACGTTCGAGTTCAAATAAATTTACTCCCGGTTCCCGCTGAACTTCCAGTACAAATGCATTTTCATCTACCCTGGGGAAGAATTCTCCGCCGATCACATAGAATAGTGGAAGACTGGCCAAAAATAAGAGGACAGCACTTATCACAACTAAACCACTGCGGTCGATCACTTTCTGCAATTGATCGTGGTACGTTTTTTCAAGTTTCTGGAGCATGTTTGTGAAAAATGTCGCCACTTTATTCTTGGCCTGAAAATCAACGGCTTTCTCTTTATAGAACTGAGAGGTCATCAATGGGATCAGGGTAAGGGCAACCAGTGCTGAAATGACCAGTGAGAAAGAAATTGTAAGGGCAAGATCCCGGAACAAAAAGCCGGCGATGCCCGGAACAAATAAAATGGGTAAGAAAACCACCAATGTGGTGATGGTGGAAACAACGACCGGTACGGCAACTTCTTTAGCTCCATTTATGGATGCTTCATCACGGTTGGCTCCTTCTTCCCTGAAATGGAATATATTTTCCAATACCACTACCGCATTATCAACCACTAACCCAACGGCAAGGGTGAGGCCGGAAAGGGAAATGATATTCAGACTAAGGTCTGCCATATCCATCACCAAGAAAGTGGTTATAATGGAAACAGGGATGGATATAGCAATGATCATAGCAGAACGGCCGCTTCTTAAAAAGACCAATAAGATCAATACAACTAATATAATAGCTTGAACTCCGGTCATGAGCAGGTTGCTGATGGATTGCTCGATGAAATCGGCTTTATTGGTCAGTACCCCAACACGAACATCATTAGGAAGGCTGCGTTGTATTTCTTCAAGATTATCAACTACGGCGTTTGCTGCAGTAACCACATTGGCATCACTTTGCCGGTAGATATTCAGTACTACACCATCTTCGCCATTCACCCGAACATTACCAATGGGCTGTGCAATACCGTCATCAACAGTTGCAACATCCTTGAGCAATAACGGCTGTCCGTCACGAACAGTGATAATGGTATTACGAATTTGATCTACATTCTTGAACTCACCAATTGTTCTCAGGGAATAATTGGTATTTCCTTCGGTAAGCTGCCCTGCCGGAACCTGAATATTTTCCTGCTGCAGTTTTTGAGAAATTTCAGCAATCGTCAGATTGTAAAGTCTCATCTGCTGATTGTTGATCCGGACGTTAATCTGTCTTTCCAGACCACCGGAAGTTTCAGCAGATGCAATGCCATTGATCCGCTCGATCCTTTGTTCAAGCACTTGCTTGGAATAGGTTCTAAGCTCTCGTGCACTGCGGGCATTAGATGTTACGGTAAGAACCACAATGGGTTCCTGATTTGGATCATATGAAAACACCAGGGGCGTTTCGGCATCATCCGGAATTTGTCGTTCCACAAAACCCAGTTCTTTCCGAACATCATTTTCAGCTTGATAGAGATCGGTTCCCCATTCAAAATTCAGTTTAACAACCGATGCTCCCTGACTGGATAGAGACCGGACTCGACGGATACCGCTGATACTTCCAACAGATTCCTCAATAGGCCGGGTAACCAGGGTTTCGATATCTTCTGGGGCTACCCCTTCGTAACTGGTATATACAGTGATCGTAGGGAAGGAGACATCAGGGTATAGATTAAGTCGCAAATTCTGCAGGCCATACATACCAAAGCCCAACAGAATCAGAGTAGTCATCAAAAATGTAATTGGACGGTCAACCGCCAGTTTGGACAAAGATCCCATTGGTTCCTTTAGTTTGAAGTTGAATCAGCGTTCTCGGCTTGTTGTTCTCTAAGGTCCCGGAGATAGGCCATACGTTCTTCACGCGACATACCCTGCATTTTCTCACGTGCTTCTGCACGTTCTTCTTCGCTCATATTTGCCAGAGGGTTTTGCCCGGGCGCTCTACCATTATTAGTTGCAGGTTGGTCCTCATTACCGCCAATTTGACGTTCTTCAGGGGCCTGAAAGCGATCACCGGAAGCAACAGAGATTCGTGCGCCGTCTTCAAGTCCACTTTGTCCGGTAACAATGATCTTATCACCCGGAAGCAGGCCGGCAAGTACTTCGATCCTGTCACCTTGCTCGATCCCGAGATCAAGTTCCCGGCGTTCGGCTACTGAATCGCCTCGGGAAACAAATACAGAATAGGTTCTTTCAAGGTCGATGGTATTGGTTTCAGGATTGATGACCGTTTCCACTTGCTCTACAAGAGCACTTCGTGGTACGATCATGGCTTGTTCTTTTCTGGTGATATTGATGACATTTTCAACCAATACACCGGGATAAATGGCATCTCCGGTTTGAGTTAACGTGATCACAACCTCTCCTAAGCCGGTAGTTGGGTCAAGCTGAGGACTTTTTCGGGATACAATACCGCGGGCATTCACCTCACTTTCATTAGATATACGCATATTTACTTCCTGCCCGATCTTAACAGCCCTCCAGTCCTGAACAGGTAAATAGATTCTGGACTCATACCCATTTGTGCTTGCTATCTGAAATAGTTCTGTACCTGTACTTGCAATGTCACCCACTTCAAGAGCCCTCGAAACAACCACTCCATTAACCGGCGATTTAACTACAGTGTTATTGAAGTTCTCCTGAGCCTGGGTTAGAGAAGACCGGGCAGACTCGAATTGAGCTATTGAATTTTGATATGAAGCTTGTGCAATATCAAGTTCAGATTCGCTGGTAAGATCACGCTCATTAAGGCGTTGTTGGCGAACATATTCTGAGCTGTCTCGTTGTAATGCAATGCGGCTTTGTTCAACTTGAGAACGGGCCTGAGTTAATTGATCCCGGAAAGTGGCATCGTAGATCTTGGCAAGAGCTTGTCCCTGACGAACAGTGTCACCAAGGTCAACGTAAAATTCTGTGATCCTGTTGCTTACCTGAGGTTGTACGGAAATGACATTCTGTGCTTTCACATTTCCATATGAACGAACCTGTTCAGCAATACTGCCGATCTCAATTTCATTGGTTTCTACACTGGTAGTTCTCTGCCCGGCTTGTCCCCCAAACCTTGAGAAGTTGGATTGGCCGTTTTCGCCCGAGTTATTTCCCCCGCAGCTTATGATGAATATGCTTAAAAAGGATAATAGGAATGCTGTCTTTTTCACTTGATCGATTTTGAATTTTTGAATCTTAAAATGCTTCTGAACTTATACATATAAGTTCAGCAGAAAGTTTGTTTTTACAAGGGTTAATTATGTAAAAAAAAGAAATTATATGTTTCTATTTGCAATGAATGAAAGGAAATGAATGCTTATCTTTATCTTAGATGTCAATCATTCATTAAACTTTTGCTCATACATGAAATTTTTTATCGATACAGCTGACCTAGACGAAATCAAAGAAGCCAATGATCTTGGTGTATTGGATGGGGTTACAACGAATCCAAGTCTTTGTGCAAAAATTGGAGTTAAAGATTTTGAGGGGCATATAGCCAAGATATGTGATATTGTTGAGGGAGATGTATCTGCAGAAGTTGTGTCTACAACTTATGACGAGATCGTAGAGGAAGGTCGTAAGATCGCTGAGATCGCAGATAACGTAGTAGTGAAAGTGCCATTGATCAAAGATGGTATCAAGGCTATTAAAACATTTTCTGAAGAGGGAATTAAGACGAATTGTACGCTTTGCTTCTCTGCAACACAGGCTTTGATCGCTGCAAAAGCAGGTGCTACTTATATTTCTCCATTTCTGGGAAGATTAGATGATATTTCCACGGAAGGAATGCAACTTATCAGAGACATTGTACAGATCTATGATAATTATGGGTACCAAACCGAAGTTCTTGCAGCGAGTATACGTCACCCAATGCATGTACTTGAATGTGCGAAAGAGGGAGCAGATGTAGCAACTATGCCACTGAGTGTGATAAAAGGATTGCTGAAGCATCCGCTTACTGACAGCGGACTCGAGCGTTTTCTTCAGGATTGGGAAGATCTTCAGAATAGCCTGAAATGATCACCTGATCGAAGATGTTTTTATTCGGACATTGAAGCGAAGGAGTAAATTCCTTCGCTTTTTTATGCTCTTTTAAATGGAAAGGAATAAAAAAAGCCCAAAAATGATGTTGGGAATAGTGCCAAATTTTGCTTCTTCCCAGTCTTTCCATATCAATGTTTGCGAAAGGGTAACTCCTGATACTCCAACACCGATGTAATAAGGTGAATTTCCCAGATATAAAATAGCCATCGAAATAAAGAGGAATGAAGCAAGCAGCCAGATCATGCCTGAGGCCTTATTGATGGGCATTTTAAGTTCTTCGACCTTGGCAAGTTCAAATGCTTTTAGAAACCCAAGCAGATGGATCAACCCATGGATGACAATGAATAGCGCGAATGCTGTCTTCATAATAAACCTCCGGAAGTTGTAGGGTAGATTTTAAGGTATCATCATGTAGATTCAATGAAGATTATATTGATTTACATTTTCTTCTTTTCCTTTATGATTCTGTTAACCTACATTTCAAGACTTTTTAATCAATCCATCTTTCATGAAAAAGCTCCATTATTTCTCTTTTATAATTCTATTCATCTTTGTCGGTTGTCAGCCCCAGTCTCCATTTTCTGCCGATGAAATAGAAAGTTGGGAGCAGCAAGCCTCAAATGTTGAGATCATAAGGGATGATTTCGGTGTGCCTCATATTTACGGCAAGACAGACGCCGATGCAGTTTTTGGGTTGATATTTGCTCAAGCTGAAGATGACTTCAAAAGAGTAGAGCGAAATTATATTTGGGCGATAGGAAGGCTGGCAGAAGTGGAAGGGGAAGAAGCATTGTACAGTGATCTCCGGGCGAGACTTTTTATGAGTAAAGAAGAAGCCATTGAGTATTATGAAAATGCTCCTCAATGGCTTAAAGAGTTATGCGATGCATGGGCCGCAGGCTTGAATTATTATCTTCATACTAATCCGGATGTGGAACCGGCACTTTTAAATAGGTTTGAGCCGTGGATGCCGATGTATTTCAGTGAAGGCTCTATTGGGGGAGATATTGAGCGTGTTTCAACCCGCAGAATTCAGGCTTTTTATGAAAATAGGGAAGCTCTTGCATTAAATGAATTTGGCAATGGTTTAACGGTAACCGATCCATATGAAGAACCCAAAGGTTCTAATGGAATTGCTGTTTCAGGAGAACTTACTGCATCAGGAAATGCGATGCTGCTCATCAATCCACACACATCATTTTACTTTAGAGGGGAAGTGCATGCCGTCAGTGAAGAAGGGCTGAATGCATATGGTGCTGTTACCTGGGGGCAGTTCTTTATCTATCAGGGTTTCAACGAAAAAACAGGGTGGATGCATACTTCAACTTATACGGATGTGATCGATGAGTTTAAACATGTTATTGAAGAACGTAATGGGGAGTTGATGTATAAATATGGGGAGGAATGGCGCCCGGTAGAAGTTTCTGAAGTTACTTTGAAATATAGAAATGAAAATTCACTTGAAGAGAAAACCTTTCCGATATACAGAACACATCATGGCCCTGTCACACATATGATAGATGATCAGTGGGTGGCTACTGCACTGATGTGGGAGCCTGTAAAAGCCCTTGAGCAATCATATACCCGAACCAAGAAAAATAATCATGATGAATTCCGGGAAATGATGGATATCCGAACTAACTCATCAAATAATACGGTATTTGCCGATGCTGAAGGAAATATTGCATACTACCACGGGAATTTTATACCGGTAAGAGATACCCAATTTGATTATACCCAGCCGGTAGATGGCAGCGATCCCGCTACGGACTGGAAAGGATTACATCCCGTAGACGAAGCGATCACGGTTTTAAATCCCGGTAATGGATGGATTCAAAACACAAACTCCACCCCATTTACCTCTGCTGCTGAGTATAGCCCCAAAAAGGAAAATTACCCCCGATATATGTCTATCGATTCTGAGAATTTCAGAGCGGTTCATGCCATTGATCTACTTTCAAAAGCAGAAAACCTGACGCTGGATAGTATGATTGAATTGGGATATGACCCACGCCTTCCCGCTTTTGAGAAAATGATTCCCGGATTGGTTCAGGCTTATGATCGATCATCCCCTAAAGATGATTCAATGGCTGAAGCAATTGAAGTGATGAGGAAGTGGGATTTTACGACTTCTGAAGAGTCGGTTGGAATGTCTTTGGCTCATTTCTATGGAATGAATTATTTGAGAAATGGAGAGACACCCGAAGGCATGAATTTTATGGAACGTATGGATTATTATGGGGAGGGATCACCTGAGGAAGAGCGATTAACTATTTTTAAACAGACTCTGGAGGAATTGAATGAAGACTTTGGAAGCTGGAACACTCCATGGGGAGATATAAATAGGTTTCAGCGACTGGATGGTTCCATTGACCCGAACTTTGATGATAATGAGCCCAGCCTCCCGGTTGGTTTGGCATCAGGAAGGTGGGGAGCACTCGCATCCTATGGAGCCCGTACCTACGGCACTAAAAAACTCTACGGCACATCCGGCAACAGTTTTATTGCGGTAGTAGAATTCGGTGATACCGTGAAAGCAAAGAGTCTGCTGGCCGGTGGACAAAGCGGTGATCCTGATTCTCCGCACTTTTTTGATCAGGCTGAACGCTACGTAAATGTAAACTTTAAAGATGTGGCGTATTACCGGAATGAAGTTGAGGCACGTGCAGAAGAAAGGTATAAGCCGGGAGAACGATAAGGTTACTTCTCGATCATTTCATTGCCGGAAAAATGTACTAATCTTTAAAAGTAATGGTAAAGTAAGTTCCCTCATTTACTTCACTTTCAACGGTTATAGTACCACCTAAGTCGGTAATATGATTATAAACCAAATACAGCCCAATACCTTTACTGTCCTCATGATCATGAAATCTTTGATGGAGCCCAAAAACCTTATCTTTTTCTTTTTTGCTGTCAAAGCCTAACCCATTATCAGAAAAGATCAGTTGTTTTCTGCCATCCTCAATGCTGGTTTTTATATCAATGACAGGTGTTCTGTTTGGGTGGGCATACTTAATGGAGTTCGAAATGAGATTCAGAAAAATACTCTCCAAATAGCCACGATTATAATTTATGGTATCAAAAGCTTCGAAATCTACTTTGAATTTCGTTTTGGAATCCTGGATCAGTGTATGCAGGGAGTCTGTAACTGAAGAGAGGATATCGTTCAAAGTAACCTGCTCTGTTTTGATCTGCAGAGCTTGGTCTTTATGCATGTTATCTACATAATTATCGATGCTTTTTTTCAAGTTTTCAGATACTTGTTTTAAAAGATGGAAAAACCCCAAAGTTTCAGGATCCTTGATCGTAGTAATATCGATGAGATCACAGACGGCTAACAAGTTACTTACCGGAGCTCGTAAGTCATGAGAAGTGGTATAATTGATCTGCTTAAGCCGCTGATTGCTTTTGGATAACGAAGTTAAAAGCCGGTTCCTTTCTTCCTCATGTTTTTTTAGGTGAGTGATATTTTTAGCGATGGCATAGACCAGGTTATCATCCTCCCGAGGTATGGAAGTCCATGAAAACCAAATAACCTTACCCTCCTTTGATACATAGCGGTTCTCAAAATTAAGGAGTGGAATTCCCTTGCGGACATTATCACGGTACTGCTGTGTGAGCTTAAGGTCATCTTCATGAATAAACGAGTCGATAGGTCTTTCCAATAACTCTTTTTCACTGTATCCCAAAAGTTTAGATAAAGCCGGGTTCACTTTTTTAAAAAATCCATCAAAACCTGCAATACACAGTAAGTCTGTGGTCTGCTCAAAAAATGGCCACAGAGAATATTCATTGCCTTTCTCTGAATTGGAGTTGTCCTTAAAACTCATGCTGAAATCTAATTTTTATATATAAATAAAATTAGGTCAACCAAGCCATAAAAGCTATTAGGAATTCTTTACTTGTAGATGCTAATTATACCAGCAGAAAGGTCTAAGCTTTACCGATCAGGTTTTGAGCAATAATGGAAGATGAAAGCACACCGGGCAATCCGGCTCCCGGATGAGTTCCGGCTCCTACAAAGTAAAGATTATCTACATCTTCTGACTTGTTATGAGGTCTGAACCATGCCGATTGAGTTAAGATCGGTTCCACGGAAAAAGCAGATCCTTTATAGCTGTTAAGTACATTCTGAAAATGCAGAGGATCTATGTAATGTTCGGCAATGATGTTTTCCTGAAGATCAGGAAGATAATTTTCTTCAAGGAAATTCATGATGGCATCCCGATATTTTGGAGCCATTTCATTCCAGTCAGTGCCACTGTCCAAATGGGGGACGGGAGAAAGCACATAAAAACCTTCACAACCCTCAGGTGCCATGGAAGGATCGGTGATAGTAGGCATATGCAGGTACAGTGAGAAATCTTCGGAAAGGTTCTTCTTATGGAAAATATCTTCCAATAATCCTTTGTACCGCTCACCCAGAATGATGTTATGATGGGCAAGGCCTGAATCCAGATATCGTTTCTTGGTCCCAAAGTAGATCACAAAAAGTGACATGCTGTATTTGGTTCGCTCGATCTTACGATCGGTATATTTTTTCCGGTGTTTTGGGTTGATAAGGTTTTTGTAGGTAAAGGCAACATCAGCATTCGAAACTACCTCATCAGCTTCAAACTGTTCTCCATTCTTTAGACGAACTCCGGTAGCCTTCCCATTGGTGATAAGGATCTCATCCACTTCAGTATCAGTGTGGATCTTACCCCCTTGCTCAAGTATTAGTTTTTCAAGGGCATTCACAATAGCTCCGGTTCCACCCATTGCGTAATGAACTCCCCATTCACGTTCCAGGTAATGGATCATGGCATATATGGAAGTAGTATCAAAAGGATTTCCACCCACTAATAAAGGGTGGAATGAGAAACACCGCCTAAGAAATTCATCTTTAATGAATTGTGCTACATATTTATATACGGTTTTATAGGATTGCAGCTTAATGAGGTCAGGAGCGACTTTCAGCATATCGGTGAATTTCAGGAAAGGCTGGTCGGCAAGTTCCACAAATCCCTTATCAAAAATGGCTTTCGTAGTCTTAATGAATTTCTCGTAGCCTTCTACATCATCAGGGTTTCGTTTCCTGATCTCTTCAAGAGTAAATTCATGATCGTTATTGTAATCGAAGTTTTTACCTTCAGCATCGAAAATTCGGTAAAATGGATCGCAGGGTACGAATTCAACATAATCTTCCCGTTTTTTGCCTGCGGCTTCAAAGATATCATCGAACATAAACGGTGCAGTGATAACGGTTGGCCCCCCATCAAACTTGAATCCGTTTTTTTCATACACGTAGGCACGTCCGCCAAGTTTATCCCTTTTTTCAAGGATGGTAACATCGTGGCCGGCAGAGAGAAGTCGGGAAGCAGCACCAAGTCCGCCAAATCCGCTTCCAATAACAATGATCTTTTTCTTCATGGATAAAATGATTTTATGTTCTGTGCGGAAAACGTAAAAAGAACAAGAATCAATCCCGGCTGATCAATTAATTTTCAATCTGTTTCACGAAACCGGCAAAGCCCATATTATTAAGCCGCTGCATTTCTTTTCGCGCATCCTCAGGATCGGTATACGTGCCATAATAGACACGATAGAAAGTTTCCCCGGAAGTACTTACTTCTTCAACCCGACTCCCACTGATATCAGCAGTTTGCTTCTCTGCCTGACTTCGGTCTCTGTAAGAACCAAGTTGAACTGTATAGGTGGGTACTTTTATATCCGTGATGCGAGAATTTTCGAGGTCCCCTTCCAATAAATAAAGCCGAACCCGTGCTGTTCCGGGACCAATCATATCAACTCTTTCCGCCGCTCCTTTAGAGAGATCTATAATGCGATCTTTGGCATAAGGTCCACGGTCGTTAATGCGGACCTGCACTGTCTTCCCATTATCCAGATTCTCAACCAGGAGGATAGTTTCGAAAGGCAATGTTCGGTGAGCGGCAGTCACCCCATTCATGTCATATACTTCACCATTGGCGGTCAGTTTACCATCAAAGTTGGGGCCGTACCAGCTGGCCATCCCATTTTCAATGGCCCGGGCATTTTCCGTAGAAGCATAATTCACACTTTTTCTGGAAATACCGCAGGCAGACACAAAAACTATGCATAGCAATGCAAGCGATAACAGTTTGAAGGAATACATGTAGATGATTTTTTATGAACGCTTAAAATATATCCTGCTTGACTATGAAATGCCATATAGTTCTGTAAATAATGGGAGTGAGGAATGGTTTATTGGAACATTAAACAAAGATCTATTGGTGGATAGGCTGGAAAAGCTTAAGTCTCGGTAAAAGCTTCCAGTTTTTACTGATAATTATCGAAGCAAGGAGACAACTTCTTCGGGCTTTTCTTTTGGAGAGATAATCTAATGAAAGACTGCATAAACGGGCGGTTGAATATTAGAGCTTATTCACTATCGTGATTGGAACTGATGCACAATAGACCTCTTGTTGCATACCAATCAAATCAAAACAAAAATGAAAAACATACTTTATGCTGGCTTACTTATTCTGTGTATGTGTGTATTCACTGAGCTCCACGCCCAAAGTGTGGTATCATTTATGGGAGGGGATTTTAACAGCCCCAGCATGAAACTGAATTTCTCAGCCGGGGAGGTTATTTCCGGAGGGTTTTCAGGGTCAACCATAAGCCTGGCCGGGGGATTCACCAGTCGCGAAGATGTAATAGCAACTTCCAATGAACAGATAACCGATGCACTTCCTACTGTATTTCGGTTAAATCAAAACTATCCCAATCCATTCAATCCCACCACCAACATTACCTATGACCTGCCTAAAGCATCACAGGTGAGAATGGAAGTGTATAATGCGATTGGAGCACAAGTAGCCGTACTAACTGAAGGGTACAGATCAGCTGGAACACATACTGTGAAATTTAATGCTTCCGGCTATGCCAGTGGCATGTACTTCTACCGTTTCATTGCGGCCGGAAAAGTTATATCAACAAAAAAAATGCTATTGATTAAATAAAAATAGAAGGATTACAATGATGAATAAGATACTATCGAAATTAATATTTACGCTTTTAGCTGTACTATTCACAGCTGAGGTTATGGCGCAGGTTCCGCAGGGATTCAACTTTCAGGCGGTAGCCAGGGATGCAAACGGAGAACTGCTTGTTGAACAAACATTAGGCGTTCAGGTTACCGTTCTTTCTGGTTCTGAAACAGGTACCGCAGTTTATACTGAGACTCAAACTTCTACTACAAATGCATCAGGCTCGTTCCAGATCGTTATTGGTGAAGGGACTTCACAAGACAACTTTGCAGGTATCGACTGGTCGTCTGATAACTATTATGTCAAGTTAGAAATAGATCCGGCCGGAGGAACAAGCTATGAAGAATTGGGGACGACACGACTATTATCAGTTCCGTATGCATTGCTTGCCCATGATGTAGTGAATGGTGGAAGTATAGGTGAACTCACAACTGAGTTTAATCTAAATTCAACGGAAGGGGATACTTCCTTCATCGTGAATGCGACCGGAACTTCAGGATTGGCTGCCATTAGAGGAAACTCGAGTACTGATGGAGTGAATTACGGTATGATAGGTACTGCTAACTCTACCCCCTCTAATTCCAATACCATGTATGGTGTTTTTGGGACCGCACCTGGTGAAGGTACAGGTACTCAGATTGGTGTACTTGGCTCGGCCGTAAATGATAATGGAACCGGTAATAGACGATACGGGCTTGTAGGACAGGCCAGGTCTCAGGCAAGGGAGAATATTGGAGGTTATGGTGTTGGTCTTGGACCAGGAGATGGGGAGATAATCGCCCTTGGAGGTGAGTTTGCAAGCGGGAGTTTCAATGTTGGTGGTTTTAATATTGGATTGGTTGGTTTTGCAAGAGACAACCTGAATGGAAATATTGGAATCCGAGGATATGTGTATGGAACTGAAGGTGCTCGAGAAAACCGAGGGGTTTCTGCTGAAGCTGTTACAACAGGGACAGGAAGAAATGTTGGAGTACAATCTCTTGTACATAGTTCACAATCAGACAATATGGGATTTCAGGCATTAATGATTGATGTTGGATCGGGAAATACTTCGGCAAACAATATTGGGGTTGAGTTGGATGTCAGTAATAGTACGAGTGATAATAATTATGGTATCAGGGGTTATATCAATGGGAGCTCCATAAATAGTACAGGAATGTTTTTAGATGTATCTGGTGGCAGTAACTCAAATATTGGTATGATTGTTAATGCTGCAACAGCTGCTGAACTCAATGGAAACGTATATGTTAACGGAGACCTGAATTACTCAGGAGCTCTTAACAATACCTCCGATCGTCGTCTTAAGGAAAACATTCAACCACTGAATAGCGGTTTGGAAACCATTATGAAGCTTAACCCAACAACCTATAATTTCCGCGGCAATGGGGAATATAACGGACTCAAACTTTCCACCGGTTTGCACTATGGTTTAATCGCTCAAGAAGTAGAAAAAGTTCTGCCTTCATTGGTTAAGGATAATATTCATACTTACACTGAAATGAGTATAGAAGGGCAAGGGCCTAATGCTAATTCAGAAACGGAGATCAAGAAAACCATGGAATACAAGACCATGAATTATACTGAGTTGATCCCGGTGTTGATCAAGGGAATGCAGGAGCAACAAGCTGAGATTGAACGACTCAAAAAAGAAATAGAAGAGCTTCGTAAGGACAAATAAGAGTTCTTTGTATTCAACTAAAAACCCCTCATGCATGTTTGCATGAGGGGTTTTTTATTATCCGGCTTGAGCCGAAGATCGGATTTGAACCGACGACCTACGCTTTACGAGAGCGTTGCTCTACCAACTGAGCTACTTCGGCGTTTATAAAACCAAAGTTACGATTCTTTTTAAATCATCTGCAATAGATTCGTTTTCATCTTACCTTAAAAAGAAAAACCAAATGTCGGTAACCCTTTCCCTGATCGCGGCTAATGTCTTAGTGACATTGGTAACCTTATATGCTGCTCCCAAGCTTTTCGAAAAATTTATGATGATCCCCTATCGAGTGATACGGGAAAATTCGTGGTACGAACTTATCAGCTCAGGTTTTGTTCATGCAGGGCTGGGACATCTGTTTTTAAATATGTTTGTCCTATTCTTTTTTGGATTGGTGCTTGAGCGAAGTATTGGTCAGGAACATTTTATTGGACTCTATTTTACCGGATTGATCGTTTCAAGCTTACCTTCGCTTTACAAGCATAAAGACAATCCGGAGTTTGCAACAGTAGGTGCTTCAGGTGCAGTGGAAAGTGTGTTATTTGGATTTATAATGCTGTTTCCACTCGATCCTATTTACATTATGTTCATTCCAATAGGAATCCCTGCAATTATATTCGGGATCTTGTTTTTAGTTTACAGTGTATATGCAAGCAAAAAAGAAGGGAAGATCAATCATGAAGCTCATATTGCAGGTGCCATTTGGGGATTTTTGTACCTGATCATATTTGTACCCAACACGATAGACCACTTCTTATCTGTATTTGGATTGATCTGAAAAGTGATCGGAAAGATCAGCCGTTTTTGCTTTTGAAATAATTCATGAAATCAACTAAGGCTTCTACAGATTCCAGGGTGCAGGCATTATAAATACTTGCTCGGATTCCGCCAACCGTTCGGTGGCCTTTTAAGGCAACAAGGTTATGTTTCTCAGCTTCATTTAAAAAATGCTCTTCCATTTGTTCTGATCTCAGCCTAAAGGTTACATTCATCTTTGAGCGGGATCCTTTTTGAGCAGTTCCACTATAGAAATCATCAGTATCAATAGCGCTATAAAGGAGGTCAGATTTCTTTGCATTAAGTTGTTCGAAATAAGAGATACCACCTTTTTCTTCTACCCACTTTAACACCAGGTTTACCATATAAACGGCGAAAGTCGGGGGGGTATTAAAGATTCGGTCAGCGTGTGTTTTATAATTGAGAATAGTGGGAATCTCTGATTTATCAGCGGTTTCCAGAAATGAATTCCGTACCAAAACCAAAGTGACGCCTGATGGACCGAGGTTTTTCTGTGCCCCGGCATAGATCAAACCGTATCTATCAAGATCTATTTTCCGGGAAAGAAAATCAGAAGAAGCATCACAAACCAAGGGGACCCCGTTTGTTTCAGGTTCTTTGGGAAATTGTGTCCCGTAAATGGTGTTGTTAGAGGTAAAATGAACATAGCGTCCATTATCTGAAAAGTTTAATTCATCCTGAGACGGTATTCTGGAGAAGTGTTCACTTTCTCCGGAGTAGGGTACGTTTACTTTCCCAAAAAGCCCGGCTTCTTTAATTGCTTTTTTTGACCAAATGCCGGTATTGATGTAATCAGCGGTTTGGTCTTCTTTCAAAAAATTATAAGGTACCTGCATGAACTGCGAACTGGCTCCACCTTGCAGAAACATGATCTTAAAATCATTTCCCAACCCCAGTAATCTTGATAAGCGCTCTTTTGCTTCTCTATCAACCTGAGTATAGGACTTCCCGCGATGACTTTGTTCCATAATGGAAACACCATCACCGTGGTAATCAAGGAGTTCCTCCTGAACGGTTTTTAAGACTTCAGTTGGAAGAGCTGCAGGTCCGGCACTAAAATTATGTACGCGTTTCATAGGTTTAGGAAGTAATGAGTGTGAGTTCTAAAACGTATGTATCAATAATCCTGACCTTAGTTTAGGCTCAAACCAAGTTGATTTTGGAGGCATCAATAATCCGGCATCTGAAACTTTCACTAGTTCCTCAATAGATGTTGGGTACATGCTTATTCCGAGGGCGGCTTCTCCATTATCCACTAATTTCTCTAACTCACCGGTGCCCCTGATGCCACCTACAAAATCAATATTTGGATCGGTTCGCTGATCTTTAATACCCAATAGTGGCTCAAGAATTTGATCTTGAAGAAGTGTGATGTCAAGCTTAGAAGCAGGATCGTTCTTAACGGGATCCTTCAATGTAAGGCCGTACCAGTTTTCATTCAGATATAATGAGATCATTCCTTTTCCTGTTGGAACAGGCTTTGCCTTTCTTTCTAGATCAAAATCTTCCTGTAGTTTTTCAAGGAAGTTGTCAGGGATCGAAAAAATGATCCTGTTGTAGGCTAAAATCTTTATTTGATCCATCGGTACTAACACAGCAGGGAAGAAGTTATAAGCTTCAGTTCCATCATGAGTTGGGTTTTGAGAAGCTTGTTCTTTAGCCGCACGTGCAGCACTGGCACACCGATGATGGCCATCAGCAATATAAATGTTAGGTATATTTTTGAAAGCCTCGACTAAAGTCTCATTGTTATCTGCTTTCCATATAGTGTGCTTAACATCATCTTCGGCAGTAAAATCATAGATCGGATCATTATTTTCCATATGCTCATTCATAACAGAAGTAATGGATGCGTTGTCTCTAAACGTCATCATGACTGGCTCAGCATGAGCTTGTTGTGTTAAAATATGCTTGGTTCGATCATCCTCTTTGTTGGGGCGGGTGAGCTCATGTTTTACGATCACCTCATTATCGTAATCTTCTACACTTACGCATCCATATATACCAGTCTGGGAACGGCCATCCATAATAAGCCGATAGATGTAAAGTGAATTTTGTTCTTCCTGTATAAAAGCACTGGAGTTGAGTAATTCATATAAGTTCTCCCGCCCTTTTTCGTAAACTTCAGCAGAATACACTGAAGTACTCTCAGGCAGGCCGATCTCAGGACGAATCACATGTAAAAAACTTTTGGGATTACCACGTGCAAGTTCTTTTGCTTCTTGTGTGTTTACCACATCATATGGGACACAGGCAACTTGGGGTGCAAGTTCAGGCTTAGGCCTCCATGCTTTAAAGGGCTTTAGAATAGCCATAAAAAATTTACTTTTTAGTTATCTTTACAGGTTGATGTAAGGTACATAAAATTGGACTTTATTAAATTTCAGTATACCTATTAAAGGCAATAAATAAGAAGAAATTAAGGGAAATTTACTATGAGCAAGAATGGCGAAAACTTAAACGAAGAACAACAAGAGCAACTTCTATTTATGATGTTGATCCAGCAACATCAGCAAATAGCAATGATGGGGCTTGGTAAACTGCAAAATCCTGCTACTCAGGAAATGGAAAAAGATCTATCCTCCGCCAAGTATGCGATCGATACTTTGGCTATGCTCAAGAAATATACGAAAGGTAACCTTTCGGATGAGGCTGGTGGTTACCTTGAGCAGACACTGACCACACTCCGTATGAACTATGCAGAGGAAGCAAAAAAGGCAAAGTCAGAATCTAAAGGCAACGCAGCCGATCAGGATGAGTAATTCTGATGCAATTCCTGTCAGCGCAGCAGGAGGAATCGTGTTCCAATGGAAATCTGAAAAGACAGAGCCCGAGGTATTGATGATCTTCCGGAATGGAGTTTGGGATCTTCCAAAAGGTAAATTGGAAAAAGGCGAAGGTATAGAAATGTGTGCAGCAAGAGAGGTGGCAGAAGAAGTGGGGAGTGGAATACCTGCCATAGTGAAAAAATTAGGCACTACTTATCATGAATACTCGGAAAAAGAGAAACTAATGGGAAAGACTACTTATTGGTATTCTATGGTATTTACAAAAAGCGAGACCTTGGATCCACAAACTGAGGAGGGAATCGAAAAAATTGAATGGGTAGATATTTCCGAGGCCAAAGAAAGAGCGGGGTATGAAAACCTGAAAGAAATTCTTAAAAAATACTGGACATAAAAAAAGGTGCGATCGAGAGATCGCACCTTTAAATGATAAAATAATATACTTGAATTAGTTTTCCAGACGGAAGTTGATAGACAGTGCGTACTGCACACGAACAGGTCGACCGCGCTGCATTCCGGGCTCAAATTCAGCTTGTTGAACAGCTTTGAGAGCTTCTTCATCACAGCCACCGCCAATACCGCGAACAACACGTGCATTTTCAACATTACCCTGCTCATTCACAATAAACTGAACGGTTACACGGCCTTCGATACCTGCGCGTCGTGCCATTTCAGGGTATTGTACACTTGCCTGAAGTTTTGCCATACCGCCTTTAAGAACCGGCATTTCCTCTACCACAACAAAGAAATCTTCTTCTGCTTCTTCTTCTTCAGGTGGAGGAGGTAAGTCCATTGGAGCATCCATATCAAGTTCCGCATCAAGATCGATCATTTCATCTTCAATGATCTCATCGTTAGGAACTTCAACGGGGACCGGTGGACGAGGGGGAGGAGGAGGAGTTTCAATTTGTTTTGTTTGAACAATCTCTTCCATTTCCACTACTTCCTGTTCGTCTAATTGAACAACAGTTGGTGGTTCAGTTTCTAAATTCAATTTCACAGCAGTCAGCATTATAACAAGCGCAATGATCAATCCTGCCTCTAAATAGACAGTATATGATCTCTTGAGATCTGCTTTTGGTGTCTTTCTTTCGTTAATCATAATTCAAGTACGGTATTAAATAGATTTTTGTATCGGTGAAAATAACGGGATTTTATCATTAGTGTGCAAGTAGTAGAACACTATTTTAACTGTTTAAACATAATTTTAGTGTGAAAAGTTTGGATTAGTAATTTTAAAGATGGATTGAGTAATGATAAGTTTTGTAAACGAGCTGATTTCATTACCGTTGAAGTCTAAAATGAACCACTTGTTTCATGCGCACTTTTACAAGATTACCATTTTGAATACCCGGGGTAAAGGATTGAAGTTTAATAACTCTTAAAACTTCTTCATCACAACCACCGCCTATTCCGCGAACTATTTTGAGATCTTCTATCTTACCTTTTTCAGTTATAATAAATTCAGCAATGACTATTCCTTCAATACCATTTCTTTTAGCTAATTCCGGATACTTAATATCATTGTAAAGAGCTTCCAGGCCACCTTCCATTTTGGGCATGAATTCTGCTATTTCCAGGACTTCCAGCTCATCACTATCATCGGTTTCAGGTGGAAGATCAAGTGCGGAGGGTGGATCATTAAAATCTGCAAAATCAATTGCAGGAGGATCTATAGGGTCATCATTGGGTATTTCTACAGGGATACGAGCTAAAACAGGCGGGGGAGCAGGCTTTTTCTGTATGGTGATGGGGGAGAGTGTTACAGGAGGCTCTTCTTTAATTTCAATATTTGATGAAGATTGGGAATTTGAGGGAAGGTGAAATCTAAATGCTGCAATAGAAATTAAAAGTGCACCTATAAGTCCCAGCTCAAAAAAGATAGGATAGTTCTTTCGAAGATCGATCTTTCTGCGGGAAAGTTTCATTCGCTTAAGATTAATTAAAGGGTTCGCCTTTAATTAAAGAAGTCTCAAATAAATGATAATCGCATTATGATGCGGTCTCTGTTTTAAACGCAGATACTTTTTGAGCTAAGACATATAGTAGTAATACTGCTGCTGCTGTACCTGTGATATCCGCTGCAAAGTCTAAAAGTTCGGGGCTTCGGCCGGTGGGTAACAGGTGCTGCAATACTTCAATGACAAGTCCAAATAAGCTCCCTACCAAAAACACGGGAAAGAGAGTGAATTTATCCTTCAGGAAGCGGACCAGGCCATAAAAAAATGTCCATGCTGCAAACATTATAAAGTGTACAACTTTGTCTAAACCCATAAATGATTGGGGGACGTCATAGTCAACAGGAAAAAGAGTTCCATAGAGAATAGCTCCGGTAGAAAGGATCAACAATCCAAGATAGGGCTTGACCGAACGGGTAAGAATCTTAATAATTTTTGTCATTTAGATAATGTCCATGGGTTCTAAAGAACCGGAGTTCGTTGCAAAATATTGTTTAGATCCTTTATAACCGTTTAAAAGAGCTTGAAAACAAGCTAGTTCAGCTGATGAATATTTAAGCCAAAAAGCCCCGGTCTTTCCGGCGAGTACGTCGCCAAATCCTGCCCGGGAAAAAACCCGTGTGTCATATCCCGTTAAATACGGAACTCCCGATTCTGTTCCAACAATCGAAGGCATTCCCTTAGATAAAATCGTAAGTCCATTCTGCTTAGCGAATGTTATAACTGCTTCCATTCGTTCATGATCATTGCTTAGTTCTTTGTTTAATAAGCTTTTTAATTCACCGGGATGTGGAGTCAGGATCAAATCAGATGAGTCCGGTATATCCCAGTTTTCCCATTTTGATAAAGCAAACAAAGCATCCGCATCAATCAGGGAATCTCCTTCAAACGCAGTCAATAATTTCTGAGTGAATCGGATGGTCTCTTCATGCCGCCCTATTCCGGGCCCGATCAACAGCTTTCCGGGTTTTTCTTTCAGCACTTCAAGAACGTCGGCAAGATGTGATTCTTTAAAGTAAACATCATCATGATCACCGATCGGTTTTTTAATGATCTGCACCAGCTGTTTTTCATACACTTCAAGCAATCCTTTTGGAGTGATCAGGACAACGGCTCCCAGTCCGGTTGACCATGCACTTTTAGCAGCCAATACAGCGGCGCCGGTCAAGCCTTCCGACCCTGCAATGATGTATAAGACACCGCCATCATATTTGTGTTTTTTCTTTTCACGGGATGGGGAATTAGCATCCACCCATTCCTCATCGATCAGGTAAGAAGCAGGGTTCTTGTATTTATTTGGAAATGAAAGTTCACATAAAATAACCTCGCCCGCCGTATCAAATCCCTCATTCAGGTAGAAACCTATTTTTAATGCCCCGAAGCTAAGAGTGAAGTCAGACTGAACAGCCGACCCCATGATCTGACCTGTGTCGGCATTCAATCCCGTTGGAACATCCAATGAAAATACAGGGGCTTTTTGTTTGTTGATGTACTCAATAGCATCCGAATAGAGAGCTCGAACTTCGGTATTCAATCCGGTTCCCAGCATTCCATCTGCTATAAAGTCATAGTCTTCCGGGGTGAAGTCTTCCCATTTCAGGACCTGAATGTCCGTTTCAAGTTTTTGGAGGAGCCGGAAGTTCTTATCAGCATCAGGACTCAGATCTTCGGTCCCTGACAAAAAACAGACGGTGATATTAAAATCTTGCTGAGATAATAAACGGGCAATGACCAATGCATCTCCGCCATTATTACCCTTCCCGCAAAAGAAAACACCATGTGAATTGGCCGGTATCTCAGACATGATAAAATCAGCGGCCCTGGTTCCTGCGATCTCCATTAGTGTAAACCCATCGATCCCAAATTCCGTAATGGTTTTCTCATCCATGAATCGGGATTGTTCAGCTGAGCAGAGATAATATGGATGTGGGATCTTTAGCATATATAATGATTCATTCTCTCCAATGTTGACATCCTTCGCGTAAGACATTTGAATCCTAATCTATCAAATGTGCGCTCAGGATGACAACAGAAAATGGTGAATCTAAGTTGAAAAAATTATTAGTACGATCGTGCAAAGAGTACTTTCTGCTTCGATGGTTTACCGGTTACCATACATTTACCTTCCTCACCTTCCTCCAGCGGAATGAGGCGGATGGTTGCTTTCGTTTCTTCTTTGACCTTCTCCTCGGTTTCCGGCGAGCCATCCCAATGTGCCCATATGAAACCGCCTTTATCATCTAATACGGTTTTGAACTCATCATAAGAATCAACTTCTGAAGTCATTTCTTCCCGGCGCTTCTTAGCCTTGTCAAAGAGTTCATTCTGAATGTCATCCAATAATTTTTTCACGCGCTCGCCCAATCCTTCCCGAGATTCAATGTTCTTGGAATTATGATCTCTTCGGGCAAGTTCCACATTGTTGTTTTCAAGATCACGGGGCCCAACGGCGATTCGAAGTGGGATTCCGGCTGCTTCATGTTCGGCAAATTTATAACCGGGATTATAATTATCGCGGTCATCCACTTTAATGCGAATACCAAGGGCAGTCAGTTCATCATAGATGCCATCGGCATATTCCAGCACAGCTTTACGTTGTTCATCACTTCTGTAGATGGGCACTACCACAACCTGCTTAGGAGCCAGTTTTGGGGGGAGCACCAATCCCTGATCGTCGGAATGTGTCATGATCAATCCTCCGATGAGTCGGGTTGAAACGCCCCAGCTTGTGGCCCAGACCAGTTTGTGTTCGCCATCCTTATCCTGAAATTTCACATCAAAAGCTTTTGCAAAATTTTGGCCCAGGAAGTGAGATGTTCCGGCCTGGAGGGCTTTCCCATCCTGCATCAATGCTTCAATGCAATAGGTGTCAACGGCGCCGGCAAAACGCTCACTGGCTGTTTTTACCCCCTTAAGAACCGGCATCGCCATAAATTCTTCGGCAAAAGTTGCATACACATCCAGCATCCGGCGTGTTTCTTCTACGGCTTCCTCTTTAGTTGCGTGAGCCGTGTGTCCTTCCTGCCATAAAAACTCCATCGTTCTCAGAAAAAGCCGCGTACGCATTTCCCAGCGAACTACATTTGCCCACTGGTTCACCAGAATAGGAAGATCACGGTAAGATTGGATCCATCCGCGATAGGTATCCCAGATAATAGTCTCAGAGGTAGGCCGGACGATCAGTTCTTCTTCCAGCTTCGATTCCGGATCCACTTCCACTCCGCCATCAACACTTTTCAGGCGACTATGAGTGACTACCGCACATTCCTTGGCAAAGCCTTCCACATGCTGTGCTTCTTTAGAAAGAAATGATTTAGGAATAAAAAGCGGGAAGTAGGCATTTTCATGGCCGGTATCCTTGAACATCTGGTCGAGGGCGTTGCGCATATTTTCCCATAGTCCCATTCCATTGGGGCGAATCACCATACTCCCTCTCACCGGTGAGTGCTCAGCAAGTTTAGCTTCGCGTATCACATCCAGATACCATTGTGAATAATCTTTTTCCTGTGAAGTAATGTTTTTAGCCATGAACCTGTTTTAGTTTGGTTTTATATGAACCGTGGAAGTTAAGAAACTTAGCGTAGAGAATAAGGAGAGGAATGCGAAAAAATGTTTTACCCTTTGTAAGATAATGCCGTATATTTGATGCCCTTTGAAAGAGACCGATGCCGTGGTAGCTCAGATGGTTAGAGCGCACGACTCATAATCGTGAGGTCGGCGGTTCAATTCCGCCCCACGGTACTATATCATTAAGCCCTGTTCAGAAATGAATTGGGCTTTTTTTATTTATATAGATTTCTTTTTGGAACAAAAATTCCCGTATTTCGAACCGGTAGTAAATTACAGATTTATTGGATACCAATGCGTAAATCGGAAGAATATGAAATGGCTCTTGTAGCGGAGCAGGCTTTGAGCAAAGCCCTGCACAAGTATGAGGAGCTGAGTGCTGAACTTAAAGAGGAAAATGATGCTGCCCGTTCAGACCTGATCGAAACCATCCATGATTCGATCAGGAATTTGAAACGTAAGATCACGGCCTACTTTCAGGAAATGATCCCAATGGAAAAGGTACTGGATGAGTTTGTATTTGAATATGAAGTTCTCAAAGCTGAACTCGAGATAAGGAATCAGGAATCGGCCAGGATAAAGAAGTTTGCCAAAAAACTACTTTCCAGCTATGAAGATTTTATTTCAACAGTAGGCGGGAAGAAAAAGTTAGCACTTATTCAGGAGGGGGATATAGGGTATAAAAAGAAGTCTACCGCCACGGCATATATTTTTTGGGTACTTAGTTTTTTCGGGATACTTGGGCTGCACCGGTTTTATTTGGGGCGAACAGGCACGGGAATTGGCTGGCTGCTTACTGGTGGATTATTAGGATTTGGCGCAGTTTATGACCTTATCGCATTACCAAAGATGGTAGAAGAACAAAATGTATATAACCAGCTTCGGGCAGCTAAGATAAAGCAGCTCACCGGAAAATAGATCATTTAACCAGGGTTAGTTTCTTGGTTACTTCAGCTCCATTGGCCTGTAAGCGGTAAATATATACCCCACTTGAAAGTGATTTTGCATCGAACATTATTGAGTGATCGCCGGCAGCCTGTCTTTTTTGTACGAGAGTCATCACTTTTTGCCCGTTTATATTATAAACTGACAGTGTAACAAATCCTGATCTGGCAATGGAATAATTAATGGTAGTATTTGGATTGAAAGGGTTTGGATAGTTTTGTTTGAGTTTGAGTTCTGCAGGGATATCGAGATATAACTCATCATTTGAAGTAGTAATTTCTTTTAACTGATATCGAAATACACCTTCTCCCTGAGTAGCCGCATATAAATACTCTCCCTGGGACGACATTTTTAGCATAGCTACAGAGCGTGTGGATAGCATATCATTCATTAAGTTCCATGACTCTCCGCTATCAGAACTATGATATACCCCTCCATGCCATTCACCGGCATACATATTTGAAGGTTCTGCCGGATCTATGACAATAGAAGTAATATGTCCGTGATCTCTTGTGCCATTATCAATAAGTGTTTGTGGGGTTAGAACCTGAGACCAGTTAGCTCCACCGTCTTGCGACCGGTAAATTCCAAAACTGTTACCTCCAATAAATATCGTTTGATCATTTTCAGGATGTACTGCTATAGAAAGTAAAGAGTTACGCGGGATGGGGTCATTCTGTTTCCAGACATCATTCCAGTTTTCCCCTGCAGGAAGAGTTCCTTTGATATCTTGCCAGTTTTGGCCGCCATCACTAGTTTTGTAAATACCTCCTTCCCGCAAAGAAATATATACCAGATCGGGGTTTTGATGACTAATGGCTATATCCGTTACATTTCTTGATTGAGCACCGGAGGGTAAACCGGTATTGATCTCTTGCCAGTTCTGCCCACCGTCATCAGACCGGTATATGCCCATGCTTTCAGCAAAATCTACCTTATGGGGATCGGAGTGAAACCCGGCTGCCATAAATCCGGCATAAACGGTATTTGGATCAGATGGGGTGAATAATATAGTACGGGCACCGTGCCGGTTACCTACTTCACCTGTCTCAAGGTATAAAACAGGAGCCCAATTTAACCCACCGTCCACACTACGCAACAGAAAGCTTTCATGTTCATCAGAACACAGCAAGGTTTTACCTGTTTGATCAACTGGGTCGAAAGCCGAACCGAATCCTTCAGGGAAAGCAGCGTATCCATAACTGATGCCGCTCCAGTTATCACCGGCATCATCACTTTTGAAAATTCCGCTTCTTCCATTTGCTAAGATCTGTCCAGGTTCATTAGGATCCACGGCGATGGAATGAATATCAGCCCCGCTGTACCCTTTACTCCAGCTTACCCAGTTCTGCCCACCGTCTTCTGACTTAAATACTCCTCCTCCATAATTATTTACATACAGGATATTGGGGTCTTTCGGATGTACTACCATATCTATAGGAACACCGCTTCTTATGCCCGGTGGGCCATAGGGAGCTCCATTTTGGCCTGCGTATCTAGTCCAGGAGAGTCCATTATCTGTGGAGCGATAAATAGCTTGTGCAGAACCTGCATAAACAATGTCAGGATCAGAAGGAGCAAAAGCGATGGCTGTAAAAGGTTCCGCATCATAAGCAAGATCAGGAGTTACATCCGTCCAGTTACTGCCAAAATCAGTAGAACGGTAAATTGCTCCGAAAGTGCCTTTATTATGGTCATTATTATTTCCGGAGGCTACGATGACAGTACCAGGGTTGTCTGGGTCACGGTCAGCTCCCCCCATAAACATACTGTTACTTTCGGTGATTCCCTGATTACTTGGGATCCAGGAATTTCCTCCATCTTCAGATCTATACATACCTATACCGGAACCAGAAGCATAAACTTCACCGGGATCGTCAGTGTCGGCTTCACGATCAAAAATTCCGGTTGCAAGTAATATTTGATCTGTGTTGTCAGGATTGATGAACATCCATCTTGTTAAACTATTGAATTCTTCCAGCAGGCTGAAATTATCGCCACCGTCAGAAGAGTGGTAAACAAATCCTTTTACTCTTTCAAACTCATTTCCCCATTCGCCTGTATGAATTTCACCCATTATAAATATGGAGTCCGAATTTCCCGGAGTAATTTCAATATGACGTATTGTAAGTAGGGAAGCATCAGGAATGGGATCTAAATTGATGCCATTGTCTTTCTTTGCCCAATTGTTTCCTCCATCGATAGACTTATAGAGACCTCCTCCGAATTCCATTCCGGCCCACATGATATCATTGTTATTAGGATCGATCTTAAAGGCAAAAACAGGAATTGCATCGTCAGAAGGCCCTTCCCTAAAACCGATTCC
This sequence comes from Gracilimonas halophila, assembly GCF_042684365.1. Classification (NCBI taxonomy): domain Bacteria; kingdom Pseudomonadati; phylum Balneolota; class Balneolia; order Balneolales; family Balneolaceae; genus Gracilimonas; species Gracilimonas halophila. The sequence continues at coordinate 47,530 of NZ_JBHULI010000022.1, forward strand.
TTCATTGGCATCACTCCAGTTTTGACCTCCATCAGCTGTTTTTTGAAGACCTGTCCATGCATCGGTCACAAACATACTTTCAGGCTGATCCGTACGGTAACGGACGTTATAACCTAAGCCTCCAATTGGCCCGCCTGTTTTAGTCCAGCTATCAAGAGAACGTTCAGTAATTTTTTTAGTGTTGGAAGAGTGGGGTGAAAATCTCCAGGCAAAAGGTAAGCCTGTTACAATAGTGAGCCCCGCTTTTAAAAAATCTTTTCTATCCATGTCTTATTTTTGATCAAAATAACCACGGAATAAAAAAATAATTCGACAGAAAAGCACATAAAAAAAGCCACCCTCAAATCAATGAGCGGTGGCAGATATCATCTACAGACGGCTATTACCCCATTTGCACAACTAACTTACCTTTAAGTAGGCTGTTCGTCAATGGAGGGAATTACGTAATTTTCATACGTAAAAATACGTAGTTGATAATTTATAAAGGCTGAGCTTATAGAAGGGCTTGCTCATTCTCCATCGCAAACCGAACTAAAGCGGCTGTATTTTTAAGATCGAGCTTCTTGAGGAGGTTGGTTCGGTGTTTTTCAACTGTGCGGGGACTGATATAGAGCTTGTTAGCGATCTCCGAGCTGGTAAGTCCCTCGGTGAGTAATCCAAGTACCTCCCGTTCCCGCTTGGTAATGGATTTGATGGGGTCGGGATGTTTTTTCTTTCTTGCGAGCCGTTTGTATTCCTCGGTCATCATTTTTGAGAATTGTTTACCCAGGTATCGCTCACCCTTTGCCACTTTTTCAGCTGCATCAAGTAGTTCAAGGTGGTGAGCGGATTTATGGATCAACCCAAATGCGCCTGAATCAAGGAATTCGTTGAGGGTCTTTTGATCGGTATTGTCAGCCAGTAGAAGAATATTGGCATCCGGGCTTTTGTCGATGATCTTTTTGGCAATGATAATGCCTTCCATCTCCGGCATAGAAAAAGAAAGGATGCACAATTTGGGCTTTACGCTTTCAAAGGCGGTAAGCACCAACGCTCCATTGTCAACCTCGCTGCAAATATTGAATGCACCGTGATCGCGCAAGATGGAACTAAGTCCGTATCTGAAAATTTCGTTGCCGTCAGCAACAATTGTGTCGATGATATTCATTTTACCTCCCCAGGCAGAATGGTTTTTCCTCCGACCCACGCGGAGAAAGGACAGATAATGTAGTTAAAAAAGGGGTAAGTATGCCAATTTTATTTATTAAGGAGGCTTTTAGAGGGGGAAATACCTCCCAACCCATGGCAGACACCCTCCGCCCGGCTTCACATTCGTTCACCCCGGCACCTCCCTCAAGGGAGGACTATTCCTAGTTTTGTCTCACTTTTTATGTTTTTAAGGTATCAAAAAAGCCACAACGGAAAGTCTCTCCTTGAGGAGAGATCAACAAATCATACGATCATCTTCATCAATAAATAGAAACTCAGCCCCGACTTAATGGTCCATAAAATCGTGCGGATCCAATTGGTGGAAACCAGTCTGTTTATGGCATTTCGGTCTTTATGGTCTTCCAGAATGGAGTGAGCCGGAACGGAAAACAACCCGGTGGAGATCCAGATCATCAATACGAGATAAAATCCAATGGCATCCAGTGAGAAGAACCCGTTAAACCAGGCAAGGGCAAAGGAAGTAGTGATCTCTGTTACCATTACAGGGATCACAATCTTATCAATGCTGTTCACATGATGCTTCTGGAATTGTGCAAAAGTCCCATCACTCACATGATGAAATGCCGGATAGTGTACCAGTTGAACGACCCAGATAAGACCCGTCAAAAAGAAGGATGCAAAAGTGTTAAGCAGAAAAATAAGTTCAGATGACATTGAAGTAAGCGATTCGTTTACATTATGCGTATTTTTAGCGCCTTAATAACCAAAAGTTTTCACTTTACGATTCATCAAAAAGAATGACCCTTAAAAGAACACACACCTGCGGAGAACTTACTGCAGAAAATATTGGCGAAGAAGTAATTTTAAATGGCTGGGTAGGTCCCCGGCGCGACTTGGGCGGTGTAATTTTTATTGACCTGAGAGACCGCTATGGCGTAACTCAAGTAGTATTCAAGGAGGATGATGACCAGCTTCACGAAAAGGCTGAGCAACTCAGAGCTGAGTATGTGATCGGGATCAAGGGAAAGGTTATCACCCGTGGAGAAGAGAACATTAATAAGAATATGCCAACAGGGGAAGTTGAGATCGAAGCCACGGATCTGGTTATTTATTCTGAGGCAGATACCCCGCCGTTTGAGATCAAAGATGGAATTCCTACGAATGAAGAAGTTCGGCTGAAGTATCGCTATCTCGATCTGCGTCGACCGGAGGTGCAGCAAAGAATGTTGCTGCGGTCCAGATTCTATCAGTCGGTGCGGGAGTTTTACCACAACCTGAATTTTGCTGAAGTAGAAACTCCGGTTTTGATGCGGAGCACTCCGGAAGGTGCACGTGATTATCTCGTTCCCAGTCGGGTTAATGCCGGAAAATTCTTTGCGCTTCCGCAAAGTCCTCAGACTTACAAACAGCTATTAATGGTTTCCGGCTACGACCGCTATTTTCAGATCGTGAAGTGTTTCCGGGATGAAGATCTCAGAGCCGACCGCCAGCCGGAGTTTACTCAGATAGATGTGGAAATGAGTTTTGTGTATGAAGAAGATGTGTATTCAACTCACGAAGCCCTAATGAAAAAAGTGTTTAAGGATACTATCGGTTATGAAGTAGAAACACCCTTTCTGCGCATGACTTACGAGGATGCCATGAATACCTACGGTTCTGATAAACCGGATATCCGTTTTGGACTGGAGTTCAAAGATTTTTCTGAGATCGTTCGGGATGCAGAGTTTAAAGTATTTTCAGGAACGGTAAAAGATGGCGGGGGAGTAGTCGGTATTACGGTTCCCGGTCAAGGAGATATGGGGCGTGGAGCCATTGACCGCCTCACCGATCGCGTGAAGCAGGAAACGGGCGCAGGCGGATTGATCTACATCAAGATGCAGGAAGATGGACCGCTTTGCAGCGTGGCAAAATTCCTGACCGATGAGATCGTAGAGCAGATGGTTGAAAAATCAGAAGCGAAGCAAGGCGACCTCGTGCTGATCCTGGCCGGACCAAAACCGGATGTACTGAAACAACTTGGTCAGCTGCGACTGATGATGGGTAAAGAGTTTGGTCTTATCAATGAGGACATCTATAATTTCCTCTGGGTAACTGAATTTCCATTACTTGAATGGGATGAGGAATCCCGAAGATATCATGCCATGCACCATCCATTTACCTCTCCAAGAGCTGAGGATGTGGAACTGATGGATTCTGACCCCGGTAAAGTGAAAGCCCGGGCGTACGATCTGGTGCTGAACGGAAATGAGCTGGGTGGTGGTTCTATTCGTATCCATGATCAGGATATGCAGCGCAAGGTATTTGAGTTGCTGGGAATTGGCGACCGGGAAGCCGAAGAAAAATTCGGGTTCTTGCTGGATGCTTTCAAATACGGAGCACCTCCACATGGTGGAATTGCTTTTGGTGTTGACAGGGCCGTGATGTTACTGACCGGAGCGAAAAGTCTTCGTGATGTCATTGCTTTCCCTAAAAACCAGAAAGCACAAAGCTTGATGGACAACTCTCCCGATACGGTGGATGAACATCAGTTGGATGAGTTGCACATTCAACTCAAGAAAAACATTAAAGATCAGTTAAAGTGAAAACAGCAGGAATAGACGGTTGTAAAGCAGGATGGATCCTCATCACCTTTGATGAGGGGGAAGAAAAATATGAAGTGCTTCGGGATCGTGAAGCACTGAAACAAGCTTTTGAAGAATACGACCGTATTTTCATTGACATGCCGATAGGCCTTGAAGATGAAGATTACACCCGGAAGGCGGATGAATTACTCCGAAAAAAAGTAGGAGGGGAGTATGCCTCCAGTGTGTTCAGTCCTCCGATACGTCCTGCACTTATGGCTCCATCCTATGTAGAAGCCAATATGATAAGCCACGAGTACACGGAGAAAAAACTAACCCTTCAGGCATGGAACATCACCCCAAAGATACAGATGGTAGATGAGTTGTTGCGGGCCGATGAAAGCCTGAGAGATAAAGTGTTGGAGTCGCATCCTGAGTTGCTTTTTCAAACCATTAATGGTGGGATGATCTATCAGAAGAAGAACCTGAAAAAGGGAATCAAGCATCGTCTGAAGCTGATCGAAGACCGGGAACCCATCGCCGATGATTTCTTTCGGGATATCAAAGAAGACTTCCGCCGCAATGAAGTTGAGGAAGATGATATCGTAGATGCGATGGTGCTTGCCTATTCTGCAAAGATCTCCGAAGAAAAAGGGATCAAGACCTTACCTGAAGAATTCGAGTACGATTCCGAAGGCATGCGCAAAGCCATTCACTACGTTTGAACATCCAACATCGAACAGGTTTGTTCCCACACAGAGCGTAGGAACAAGTGAGGGCTGTGATTTTCTCGCTCCACACGCTCTGCGTTGGAGCGACCCCTTCTGCCTTCGATGCTTATCTAACGGAAAAAGCAGGTTCCTTGTTCGATGTCCTCTCTATTCCTTATTTTTAAGGATCTTCTTGTACTTCACGCCTGCTTTATACACCCGGTTCATTCCATTGAATGCAGCGATTCGGTATGCCTCGCTGTAGGTTGGGTAATTTAGTACATGATTGATGAAGTAGCGTACATCTCCTCCCAATGACATCACGGCTTGTCCAAGGTGAATAAGATCACTGGCGCGTTCCCCAATAATGTGGATACCGACGAGCTTAAGGTTTTCGGTTTCAAATACCAATTTCAGTAATCCGTCTTGTTGGTTACTGATATCTCCCTGGGTAATATTCTTATAATAAGCCCGCCCAACCGTAACATCATAACCTCGTGCTTTGGCTTCTTTCTCGGTAAGGCCGATACTTGAGATCTCCGGAATGGAGTAAATAGCGAACGGAATTTCAGGGGGTACATCCAGTGCTTTGATCCCGAACATATTACAGGAAGCCAATCGACCCTCAGAAAAGGAGGCTGAAGCCAAGGCGGGAAATCCAATGGCATCTCCGCCTGCAAAAACATTGTCGATATTGGTTTTGTAATCATTATCTACGATGATATTACCTCCATCATCCATTTCAACCCCAATATTTTCGAGTCCAAGTCCTTTTGTGTTCGGGATCTTTCCTCCAAGATAAAGCACGTGCTCCGTTTCGATGACGCGGGTGCGATTTCCTTCGTTGTCGTTTCTGAGGTTATACCGAACTTCGGTGGTATTTCTGATGGAATTGGTATCGATCTCAATATTCTCAGCATTAGAAAAAATCTCGATCTTTTGTTTTTCTAACAGCTTAAAGAGTTGCTCCGAGATCTCATTATCCAAAAATGGTAAAAAGGATTCGGCTTCATTCAGTATAGAAACACGGCTTCCTAAATTGGAAAAGGTAGTAGCATATTCCAATGCATGAACACCACTTCCTATCACCAGTAATTTTCTTGGGATGTGTGTAAGGTTCAGTACCGACGTATAGTCCATCACTTTATTATGATCCAGATCAAATCCCTTGGGCTTTAATGGATTGCTGCCCGGCGCCACAAAAATATACTCCGCCGTATATTCGGTTTTCTCTCCGTCTTTTGAGGTTACCTCAACCGTATTTTTTTCTTTGAGTACACCAAACCCGCGGACGGTATCCACTTCATTTTTCTTAAAATCGTTTTCAACTTTGGAGTTCTTACTCTTGAGGGTCTCGTTCTTGTACTTCAGTAATTCTTGCATCTGATGATGCTGATAGGCTTTTTCCTGTGAAAGGTCATCGAATTGACTTTGGAATCGCTGTATGATGCGGGCTGTTTCACGAAGTGCTTTGCTGGGAATGGTTCCTGAGTTGATCCAGGTTCCGCCAAAAGATTCTTCATTGGCTTCAATAACCAGCGTTTTTTTATCGAATTTTGAGCTCTGCATGGCACAGGAAAAACCGGCAGGTCCACTTCCGATGATTATAACGTCGTAGTCGTATTTCATAAATAAGTTGAGTGAGAAAATATAAGTGAGTGTGTCTGCTAAAGATACTTCAATTCTAAGAGGATTTCAGTTTAACATTCACTGATAGTGTTAACATATCTAAAAGATAGATTGTATTGATGGGGTACAGGAACGAATTTTAGTACCGTTTTGCTTATATTTGGGAACGATAAATGAAAGGCGCACAATTTATAAGCGTCAATAAACCGAAACTAAAAAAGGAGAAAGAAAATGGCATATTCTCTTCCCGATCTACCATATGATTACGATGCACTTGAACCTACCGTTGATGCACGCACGATGGAGATCCACCATACCAAGCACCATCAAGGTTATACCAATAAAGTAAATGCAGCACTTGAAGGCCATGAGTTTGCAGATCTTGATATTGAAGAAGTACTTAGAAGAATTGATGAAGTACCTGCCGATAAGAAGCAAGCTGTTATAAATAATGGTGGCGGATACGCTAATCACAAATTATTCTGGACCATTCTTTCTCCAAGCGGAGGCGGAAATCCGGAGGGCGAATTAGCTGAAGACATCAAGAAAACCTTTGGCAGCTTCGACAAATTCAAAGAAGAATTTTCAAATGCAGCCGGAAGTCGATTTGGCTCAGGATGGGCATGGCTTTCAGTAGATGGAAGCGGTAACCTGGTAGTGCATTCTACTGCAAATCAAGACAGCCCGCTAATGGATGGATATACTCCGATCCTGGGAATTGATGTTTGGGAGCATGCATATTACCTGAATTACCAAAACCGTCGTCCAGATTATGTTTCTGCTTTCTGGAATGTAGTGAACTGGGATCAGGTTGCTAAAAACTACAAAGCAGCGAAGTAAGTACGACGATTGACCAACGACAGTTGACGAATGACGGTGGATTTTTGTTCACCGTCATTTCTTTATGTGAGATATTATGCCTTTTAAATTTGAGAAATTAGAAGTTTGGCAACTTGCAATGGACTTGTCAAATAAGGTATATGATCTAATTAGAAATATGCCCAAGACAGAAGAATTTAATCTCAGTTCTCAGATAAGAAGAGCTGTAACTTCAATTTCATTAAATATTGCGGAAGGATCTACCGGTCAAAGTGACTCTGAACAAGTTCGATTTCTAAGATATGCTCATCGATCACTTATGGAAGTTGTGGGTTGCCTAATATTGATGAAAGAGAGGAACTATTTAGCCATAGAAAAATATGATGAGTTATATTCTGATGCAGAAAAGCTATCTGCTAAATTGTTTGCAATGAAGAATTATTTGCAAAAAAATTATAACGTTAATGAAGAGGGTGAAGACTTCAACCTTGAAGATTGACATTCAACGGTCAATCGTCATTGGTCTTTCGTCGTCAACACTCAGCCTAAAATATTTACTGTGATAGTTTGTATATTTAGACGAATAAAAAATTAAGAGGAAATACTATGCAATTTGGATTTGGAATGGGACCTGATACGTCCTGGATGAGAGAAGAGCTGACCAAGTACGGAGTGGAAGAACTTAAGACTCCTGAAGATGTAGATCGTGCTATGAAGGAATACAAAGGCACTATGCTTATGGCGATCAACTCGGTATGTGGGTGTGCGGCAGGAAATGCCCGTCCGGGACTTGGAATTGCTTTGGAGCAGTCTGAAGTAAAACCAGATCATATGGTTACGGTATTTGCCGGGCAGGATAAAGAGGCTACGGCCCATGCACGTGCATATTTCAGCGAATATCCACCTTCCTCACCGGCATTCGCCTATTTTGTAGATGGAGAAATCAAAGCTATGATTCCCCGCCATCGCATTGAAGGCCGTACAAAAGATGAAGTAGCTACCGATCTGAAAATGGTATTCGAAGCTTTTGGGAAAGAAGAACAAGAGAAAGCTGAGAAAGAGTAGAATCTACTTTTAAAAGTGATTGAAAAAGAAAAAGCCACCTCGGTTGAGGTGGCTTTTTTTATGCTGTAAAATTTCAATTCTATCATAAAAAAATGCCAACCTGCAATTTGGCAGATTGGCATTTAGTAATATGAGTTCTAGGTAATATTTAAAGGTTTAGTTTCCATCCACTCCTTCAATGATAAGAGTGTGGGTCTTTAGGTTTTCCGCTGGCTTGATTTCATTACTTTCATTCAGGGTTAAAACCAAAGTCCGGAATTCTCCATCATTTAAAGTCGTACCATTTAAATTAATGGTAATAGTTGCAGCACTTGAGTTTGCTGCCAACGTAACCGGAGAGGAGGTAGCCAAATCATAGTGGGTTCCTTCAACAGCATCTGTTTCGCTTGAGTTGACGGAAAATGAAATGGGAATATCGGAATCCTGTTGTGGCCCTATTAGCTGAACCAAAACTTCAACAGCGCCTGCGTCCTCTGCTTCAGTAGCATTTAGAGGTCTGAACTCTAATTGAGGGTCATCTTGATAGGTAAGATCCTTTTGACTAAAAAGATCATTTAAGCATCCGTTTAAGGAAACTGAAATCAAGAGCAGTACAAGTAATTCAATATATCTTTTATTATTCATGGTGTTAATTACTTAAGTCGTTAAATTTTTGTCTAATTACCTATTCAAGTTCCTAATCAAAGAAAGGGTTTTGAACAAGGTTTGGGTTGAGCTGAACTTCTGAATCGGGTATATCATCCAGATACACATATGATTCGTATGGAAGGAAGCTGACAGTAGTAGTTCCGGTGCCTTGATCGAAGTCTACTTTGCGTAAATCTCTTCCCAGTCGTTTCAGGTCAAAAAATCGATGGCCTTCAGCGGAAAGTTCACGACGGCGTTCGTCAAGTATTTCATCAAGCACTTCTTCTTCGGTTGTATAATTTATGGCGAGCAAAGTACTTGCATTGCGTTCGGCTCGTAAATCATTCAACCTGTTGATTGCTTGTGGAATACCATCGGTATCAAGCCTTGCTTCTGCTTGGATCAACAGCATTTCGGAGAACCGGAAATGCACATAATCATCAGCATATGAACCTTGTTCAGCAGCATATTTATGTAATTCGAGGTTATCTGCATTAACATTAGAGCAAATATTTTCCGGACTATCATTTACATCATTGAAACAAGGAGCGTACCAGGCATCAAGTCGTGCATCTCCGGCCTCGTACAAATTAATAAGGTCATCTGTTGGGATTTGACCAAACCAGTACATTGAAGTATAGACAGCAAGACTATTATTAACTCCTCCTGATTCAGTAGTGGGATCTACATCAACAGTAAAAATTGCTTCCGGGTTGGTTTGAGTTTCATCAAATAAGCCTGCAACCTCTGCCGTTGTAGCCAATCGAGCTCCTGAGTTGTCGATGGCATCTTGAGCCGCTGCATCTGCTTCTGCATAGTTTCTTTGGTAGAGTTGAACCCTAGCCAAAAGAGCATAAGCCGCAGCAGGTGTTACATAAAAAGGACCGCTATCGGATTCTTGATTCAATGCAGTAAGAGCAGAATCAATATCATCGAGTATTTGGTCATAAACCTGAGTAACAGTACTTCTGGGCTCTTCACCAACATCTGACAGTGTCAATGTTGGTTGAGTACGAATAATGACTCCAAGGTCAAAATTGGCAGCTTCACCCTGGGTAGGAGCCATGCCAGGTTCATATCCGAAAATTCGAACCAGGTGGTGCAGGGCAAGTGCTCGCATAAAGTAAGCCTCTCCCATAAACTTGGTTCGGTTAGCTTCAGTTATTACGCCATCCGGGATTCCTTCGATTAGTGTATTTGCATCATTTATCAAATCGTAGAGATTATTCCATGCACCGGTTCCAAGTCCCGCTCTTCTTTCGTTATTATTTAAACTTTCGAAGCGGGTACCTGAACCGATATCGGTGTTATCAGCCAATGCACTGGGGCCCAATAACCAGGTAGTACTCATATCAGGGGCAGCATGCAGTCTTCCATACATCCGTGCACGCAACCCGCGTACAGCTTCCGGGCTGTTCAGGGCAACTTCCTGAGAAATTGCAGTGCTTGGTTCTGTTCCACTTAGTATACTATCACAACCTTGATGAGTTATCATCAGCAGGCCTGCAAAAAAGGTGAGTTTTATTAAATTTTTCATAATAGATCTCATTTCTGTTTAAAAATTATTTTAGAGACTGAGTTGAATTCCGCCATTAAACTGCAGAGCTGTTGGGAAAGAAGCAGATGATTCATTACCAACAGTTTCAGGATCAACATATGGATACGCAGTCCAGGTCTTGAGATTTAATCCAGAGGCGTAAATTCGAACACCTGATAGATTCAGTTTTTGAACAATCTCGGTAGGAAGGTTATAGCTTAGGCTTATGTTTTTCAGCCGTATGTAGCTTGCATCAAAAAGACTGTTGCTGCTATTTACGCTTGACCAACCATCAGCTTCAAAATAACCGGTCCCATTTTCACGCGCGACAGGGTACTTTACAATATCTCCGGGATTTCTCCAGCGGTCTGTATGAACTTCTCGCAACACACCTTCTTCGTCTGCGAACAAATAGCTGAATTCAGTTTGAGGCTGAACTGTTTGTCCAAAGCTGAATTGGAAGAAGACATCCAGGGAAAGTCCTTTGTATCTAAAGGAATTTCCAAAACCGCCAATGGCATCCTGCTCACCTCCATCAAGGAAAATATTATCATCAGTAGTTGGCTTGTAAGTAATGTTTCCGTTGGCATCGTACCACATTGGGCGTCCGTCCGCAGGGTTTACACCGGCCCATCTTGGCATCCAAAACGTCTCGAGTGATTGACCGACTGCAATGGGGTCATCGTCACCGGGATCCAGCATTTCGGCGTCCCCTTGAAGCGAAATAACTTCATTCTTTTGGAAGGCTACGTTAAAATTACTGGACCAGAAGAAATCACCTCTGTCTAAATTGATCGTTCTGATCTCAAATTCGATACCTTTATTTTCAACTTCACCGATGTTTTCAGTAATTGAACTGAAACCGCTCGTTGTGGGCAAAGGCCTGTCTAACAATAAATCAGTGTTGTTTCGCTGATAAAAGTCTATGCTACCGGATATCCGGCTGCTGAATAGAGCATAATCTACACCAAGATTTATTTCTTTGGATTCTTCCCAGGTAAGCAAGGAGTTTGCTAATCTGGAAGGTGCTAAGCCGGAGATGCCTCTGTAAGAACCGGATACTCCAAAAAGGCCTCGTGCTTCGAAATCACCTATTGCAGCGTTTCCTGTTACTCCATAACCGGCACGTAGTTTTAAATCTTCCACAAAGTCTACGTTGAAGAAATCCTCGTTGCTAACTCTCCAGGCTGCTGAAAAAGATGGGAAGAATCCCCAACGGTCATCTTCTCCGAAGCGTGAAGATCCATCATATCGTGCAGTGAATGTAGTATAATATCGGTTGTTATAGTTATACTTGGCTTGTCCAAAATAACTTGCAATTCGAAACTCGGTATTAAATCCCTGAGTAAATGAGGGCTCCGCTCCGGCGCTTATAACACCTAAAAAGGGATTTCCGAGTCCAATTTGGGTAGCCTCTACTTCATCAAAATATTGACGTCGGTATTCCGTCCCAATAAATCCGGAGACATTATGATTTTCGGCTAAGGTTTGGCGGGCGTTCAATAACAAATTAGTTGTCATGTTACTGCTCGTGGCAAACCGGCGGTTTACACTTCCGTCATTACCCGGGTCTGCCAGCGGACGCTCCCAATCCCTTTCTTTTTCCAGGCGGTAATCAATGGCCAATGTACCTCGAAGTGAAAGCCAGGAATTGATATTATAAGTGGGATTTATATTCGCAAGTATATTCGTCATGTCGGTCTCACGAGATTCCTCGTAAAATACAACTGCAGGGTTATTATTGGATCCCTGTTCTGTATTTGGATTATAGCTTCCACCTTCATCAAGGGTATTTCTTCCGGTCAGGTTGCCGTCCGCATCCAGGTATGGGAAAGACATAGGGACTTCTTCAATAGACTGGTAAAAAGGGCAGTTTACATAAAAGCCATCCTGGCAGACACCCGGGGCAGCAGTATTGCTCAGGTTAACACTAAGACTTGTGGCAAATTTTGAGTTAAACTGATGGTCAAAATTAGTTCTGAAGTTATACCTTCTGAATTTCACCTGTTTTACCTGAGCTTGTGTTTCTTCCCATCCGGCTGATATATAGTACTGGGATTGATCGGTACCGCCACTCACAGAAAAATTTAAGTTTTGAGAGTTACCGTCCCGGTAAATAAACTCTTGCCAATCAAATGTGGGGAGATCTGCGGGGTCAAAACCGGAGGGATAGCCAAAAGCTTCAACATCACCCCGTGTTTCTGTCTCTCCCTGGGCTTCAAAATGGTATTCTATCCACTCCTGGGAGTTCATGAGTTCAAGACGTTTAATATCTTTTCTGATACCTGTTTCATAATTAATGCGAATTTCTGCGTCGCCCTGACGTCCTCGTTTGGTAGTTACCAGAACAACTCCGTTGGCAGCTTGAGCTCCATAAATTGCAGAAGCAGAAGCATCCTTTAAAACTTCAATAGATTCGATATCTGATGCAGGGATGCTACTTAAAGGGGAAAGGTCATTGCTTTCAGAAGTTCCGCTAGAATTTACCGGTACTCCGTCAATAATCCACAGAGGAGAATTTCCCGCATTAATCGAGCCTTCTCCTCGGACACGGACTTCAAATCCACCTCCGGGGTTACCACTTGAAGTGGTAAGCTGAACACCTGAAGCACGGCCTTGTAACAGCGCTTCCGGACTTTGAAGGGAAACATCCCGTAAATCTGATGAGCTTACGGCCGAAATTGCACTTGTGATTTCACGCTTAATCTGGGTTCCATAACCTGTAACTACTACTTCATCAAGGCCAATGGCTCCAGATTCTAATTCAACATTGAGTACGGTCGTTTGACTTGCCTGAATATTAACCTGCTCCTCATAGGTTTGATAACCTACAAAGCTTATACGCACAGTATAAGTACCAACGGGAATATTACTAACAGTAAATTCACCATCGATATTAGTTGCCGCACCTCGTTCTAATTCTAACAAATAAACGTTTGCGCTGGGGATGGTTTCCCCGGTTTCAGCTTCGGTAACTGTACCTTCCAAAGTTCCGGTTTGAGCCCAAAGGGCAGGTACAAATATTCCGAAAAACAATAATGTGGATAGTAGCTTTTTAATCATGAGTAAACACCTAGAGTTTTCTATTTAAAATTATATCATTTAGATAGATTATAATTTCAGTTATCGAAATCTGAAATTATCCAATGAATTCTACTGATGAAATTCAATTCATTTAATCCTTCATCTTGAAATGAAATTAGATGAGAATAGTGCTGGCAATATATTTTTTAAAAGGTATTCCGTCAAGGGTTGATTAGTTAAATCTTCGAACAAGATGAGATTTTGTTACTGAATATTAATTACAAGTTTAGTTAATAATGATTTTTTATTGGATTATGTACCTATTTAAAGATCAGATATGCCTATCCATAGAGGCCCCGTAAAGTTATTTTATATTTTGAAATAGCAACTAACTGATGGGCAAAAACATGGTTTTTTTAGTGTAAAAATACATTTTTTAACAAATATTATGCTTTAGGGAGCTGGTAATAAATTAAATATATAGGTTTATTGAACTTTCACTTTATGTTTCAATCATTAACAGCAATGAATAGGAAAGGGGATCAAATGAAAAGGTTTGTATCATGTGTAGCACCAGTGCTTTTTTTGAGTATTTTTGTTTTTTCATTAGTGGCAAATGCTCAGGGGATAAATAATTCTGAATTAAGGGAAGGTTATCTAACTCCTCCTGAATCTATTGCGGAAGAAGTGCTTGCACCGCGACATCAAAATGTGTCGTTAAGCGATAATGATATATCTCCCAATGGCGAATATTTTGTTAATACCATTGAGGCTTCGCAAATGTCTCCTCTGTCATATTATGCTAAGCCATATTATAATTTAGCCGGGTTACAGATTGATCATCTGGGAAATCGTAACCGGAGGATGACAACCGGGGCAACTGTTGGTTTAGAGCTGATCAATTCGCGTACAGGAGCAGTGACAAGTATAGAAACCCCGGAAAACGCCCGCATTACTGATCCTACGTGGTCACCGGACGGTTCAAGTTTGGCTTATTTTGCTCATTTTGAAGATGCGACTCATATTTATGTTGCTAACCTCGGGAATGAAGATGGCTTGCAACGTGTGACCAACCGGCCAGTTTTAGCTACCTTAAATAGTTCGATAGAATGGTCGGACGATGGGCGTTTTATCTTTACGGTGACTGTTCCTGAAAACCGGGGGATTGAACCTGTCAAGCCTTCTACGCCAAATACCATACAAGTTCGAAAAACAACTACAGATGAAAACCGATTACGGACTTACCAGAGCTTGCTAAAGAATCGAAATGAAGGGGATCTTCTTGAATATTATGTGACCGGCCAGTTGATTAGAATAGATCTCCGCAATGAAGAAATTCGCAAGATCGGAAAGCCTGCAATGATTCAAACCGTTGATCCCTCACCGGACAACGATTACCTGATTGTTCGGTCCATGCAGAAACCATTTTCCTATATCGTGCCTTATTACAGGTTTGGGTGGACTGAGCAAATTTGGGATATGGACGGTAATATGGTAACTGAACTGCGTACAAGTGAGGTTGATACCGGTATCCCGGATCACGATGAGGTAACTGATCAAGGTCGCGAGGATATTAAGTGGCGCCCTGATGGCCAAGGTTTGAGCTTAATTATTACTCCAGATGATGAAAATGAGGATGAAGAAGATGGAGGAGATACCAATAATGATGAGGAAGCTGACAAAGAAAAGGATAAAGAAGAAAAGCTTTATAAGATAGCTCAATGGCTGCCACCATTTGGTGAAGATGACCTGCAGATACTTTATGAAACCAAAGATGAAATGGAATCTGTTTCTTATAACGAGGATGCAGATATTTATTTTGTCCGGGAAGATGATGATACCGAACATGTTTATGCAATTTTTGCCGGTGAAGCGGATACAACATTTACGATCTATAAACATGAAGAGGATGATTTTTATAATGACCCCGGGAACTTGGTATACATACCAGGAAGTGGCAGGAATATTGTTTATACAACGGGGGATGAAAGCCAGGTTTATCTAAGAGGTACACAATATCATGAAAACTATTCAGAAGCAGCTCCCCAACCATTTTTAGATCGGGTGGCTATTCGTTCAGGTGAAAAAGAACGTGTCTTTCAAAGTTCATCGGATGTTTATGAAGAGGTTACAGCACTACTTGATGAAGAAGCTTCAAATTTGGTGATTGAGAGGCAGTCATCAAGCATGCATCCTGATTTTTGGTTATATGATTCCGCTTCTGAAAATCGTACCAAGTTGACAAATAATGTTGATTATAATGAAGCCGTTACGCAAGCTCGTCGCGACCGGTTCAAGGTAAAAAGAGCGGATGGTTTTGAGTTTTGGGTTGAAGTAACCCTCCCTTCAGATTGGGATGGTTCGCCACTTCCAGGATTG
Source organism: Gracilimonas halophila (assembly GCF_042684365.1). Classification (NCBI taxonomy): domain Bacteria; kingdom Pseudomonadati; phylum Balneolota; class Balneolia; order Balneolales; family Balneolaceae; genus Gracilimonas; species Gracilimonas halophila. Next base: position 63,030 of record NZ_JBHULI010000022.1, read on the forward strand.
ATTTGGCACTATCCTAGAGAGTATGATGATCAAGAGGATTACAATGAGGGTATCCGTGATTATAACAAGAATGACTTCCCGGGTATTTACAGGAGGTCAACAGAGATATTAGTGAAGCGCGGTTATGCTGTTATCGATGCCGATTGGCCTATTGCAGCAGAGCGCGGTTCTTCAAATGAAGCATTTGTTTGGAGTATTGTCCAGAATAGTACTGCTGTTATCGACAGTGCTGCAAACCGTGGATATATAGATCGTGATCGTTTGGCGATCGGAGGACATAGCTACGGTGCCTTTGGTACAGCAAATGCTATGATTCATACCTCTTTCTTTAAGGCCGGAATAGCAGGTGACGGTAACTACAACCGTACCCTTACTCCAATGGGTTTTCAACGCGAGCCTAATGATCTTTGGAGAGGCCTGGATAAATATCTGGAAATGTCTCCGATATTCTGGGCGGATAGGTTAGATGGTGCCTTGTTGATGTATCATGGAGAAGCTGATCAAAATGTAGGGACCTGGCCGATACACTCTAAGAGAATGTTTCATGCTCTGAACGGTATAGGTAAAACTGCTGCAATGTATATGTACCCCCATGAAGCACACGGACCGGCTTCTGAAGAAACATTGCTTGACTTATGGACACGATGGTCAAATTGGATGGATCACTATGTGAAAAACTTGGGAGAACATGTCACTGAAGCAGAATTAAATGCTGCAGAAGAGTAGCTATCGTTTTTTACCTGGTTTTTAGTTGAGTATAAAAAGCCTGCAAGTTCAGGCATTGAAAGTTTGTTGAACCTAAATGATTAGATGTATTATCTATTCTATAAACAAAAGTACTATCAATGAATCATGAAATGACCCCAGTGTACCGATCAATATTTAAACTCCGATTTATTTTTATTGCAGGTATTCTTCTAAGTTTTGTTTGCACAGAATTTGTGAAAGCTCAAAAATCTGAGCAGTTGACTATAGAAGGACTCAAAGAACCTGTTGAAATTTTGAAGGATAAATGGGGAATTTCTCATATTTATGCGGATACAGAGTATGACCTCTTCTTTGCACAAGGGTATAATGCCGCCCGCGACCGTTTGTTTCAGTTTGAAATATGGAGAGCACAAGCTACAGGTACTACAGCTGAAATTATAGGCCCTCGTGCAATAAAGCGTGATCATGGAACCCGGTTGTTTAAATTCAGGGGTGATATGGATCAGGAAATGAAGCATTATCATCCCAGAGGGGACCAGATTATACCTGCTTATGTGGATGGGGTGAATGCATATATCAAGGAAGCGTTGAAAAAACCGGAAGACCTTCCGTTACCATTTCAGATTCTTGGTATTAAACCAAAACTTTGGACTCCGGAAGTAGTTATTTCACGGCATCAGGGGCTTTTGGGAAATATTGGAACTGAATTGGCTACAGCCAGGGCCGTGTGTAAAATTGGAGCGGAAAAGGTTAAAGAACTAAACTACTATCATCCGGAGGAGCCGGATTTGGAAATAGTAGATCCTGTGAATTGCGAGTCCCTCTTAGAGAATGATATCCTTGACTTATACTATGCCTACAGGCGTGGTATTCGTTTCAGTCCAGACGATGTTATGATGGCCGACCTTCGAAACGACACTGAGAATTATCAAAAAATGCTTGCAACACTTATAGAAGAGGAAGAGCGGCTTGAAAAGGATGAGAAAAAAGATATTGGCAGCAATAATTGGGTAGTAAGTGGGGATTTGACTCAAGATGGCTACCCTATGATGGTCAATGATCCTCATCGTCGGCAATCGGTTCCTTCACTGCGGTATTGGGTTCACTTGAATGGCCCGGGATGGAATGTGATTGGTGGGGGAGAACCCGAGATTCCCGGCGTATCCATAGGCCATAACGAGTATGGAGCCTGGGGTTTAACAGTTTTTTCAACCGATGGAGAAGATCTCTACGTTTATAAAACTAATCCCGATAACCGAGATCAATATTGGTATAAAGGAGAGTGGGAAGAGATGCGCATTCTTGAAGAAACTATTGAAGTTAAAGGGTCTGATCCGGTTACCGTAGAACTACGATATACGCGTCATGGCCCGGTGACTTTTCATGACGATGAACGAAATCTTGCTTATGCGGTTCGGCCCGCGTGGATGGAGGTAGGGGGCGCTCCCTATTTGGCATCCTTGCGCATGAATCAGGCAAAGAACTGGGAGGAATTTAGAGAAGCTTGCAGTTACAGCAATATTCCCGGTGAAAATATGGTATGGGCTGATAGAGAAGGCAATATTGGGAATCAGGCAGTAGGCATTGCGCCCATTCGTCGAAATTTCAGCGGCATGGTTCCTGTACCGGGGGATGGAAGGTATGAGTGGGATGGTTATCTGCCCATCAAAGCAAAACCACATGAATATAATCCTGACCGTGGGTATATCGAGACCTCCAATCAAAATTATACTTCACCGGATTACCCATATATGGATGCAATAGGATACAGCTGGGCAGATCCTTACCGCTGGGCCCGAGCCAGTGAGGTTTTAGGCTCTGGCCGTAAATTCAATATGATGGATATGATCAAACTGCAGCATGATTATCTATCGGTGCCGGCTCGAACCATCGTTCCCTTGTTCGCTGGTCTTAAAGCTGAGGATGAGCAAGTGGAGCAAGCGCGTAAACTATTGCTAAATTGGGATTTTGTATTAGATAAAAACTCAATTGAAGCAGGAATTTATGTAGCCTTTGAACGAGTACTTGATGATAACTTAGAAGAGCTGAAAATACCTGAGGAAGCTCAGAGATATATCGGTTTGGGCATGAAACGTAATATAGAATTTTTGCTTGCGCCCGATGAAGATTTTGGACCAAATCCCATGTCAGGAAGGGATGATTTTTTGCTTAATGCACTGGCTGAAGGTGTTCAAGGCTTAAGGGAAAAACTTGGTCCGGAAATAGAAGACTGGGTGTATGGTCAGGAAGATTATAAGCACGCACTAATTCGACATCCTTTGTCGCCTGCTGTGGATGAATCAACCCGCAAAAAATTAAATGTAGGTCCTGTTCCGCGCGGTGGCAATGGGAATACTGTTGGAAGTACAGGTGGCGGAGATAATCAGACTTCAGGCGCTTCTTTCCGCATATTTGTGGATACCCGGAATTGGGATAACACACTGGGGATGAATACCCCGGGGCAGGTGGGAGATCCGGATAGCCCGCTTTATGATAATCTTTTTGCACTTTGGGCTAATGATAAAGTTTTTCCTGCATTCTTCTCCCGAGATAAGATAGAAGGGGTCACATATGAACACCTTAAATTACAGCCTGAAAATTAAATTTTAAAGAGCATTACAGTAATTTTTGAGGGCCTTTTTTTATTAAGGTGGCTCCTAAAATTCAAAAATAGGCTTTTTGATTTTGAAATATTACATTCTGGCAGCGAATTACGTTGGCAATGGGTTAAAAATGGATATTTCAAAAAAAGCAATCATTGTTGAAGACAATTTGATTCTTTCTCTTCTGTATGAGAATTACCTTAAGGAAATGGTTTTTAAAACGGTAGGTGAAATCAGCAGCGGTGAGAAAGCAGTGGAATTGGTACAAAAATATGTGCCGGATATTGTAATTATGGACATTATGCTGGAAGGCAAAATGGATGGAATCCGGGCGGCTGAAGAAATCAGAAAATTTTCTAAAGCCCCCATTGTTTTTATAACCGGGAATTCAGATATGGTTCACCTGGAAAAAGCAAAGAAGATTGAGAATACTAAATTTCTTAGAAAACCCATCTCAGAGGATAAGCTAAAGAAAGCTGTTGATTACTTACTTTCAACCCCGAAAGTGTGAGTCCTGTCGGAAAAATGGTCACTTATTTGCTCCAAAATCCACTTCTTCTCCATCTTTGAAAATTCGAATGCCCTCCGGTTTCCCTTTCTGTCCATCAGGACCAAATTCATGAACGGCAGCAGCTAATTCCTCTTCACTTCGTTCTTCTCCAACTTTTCGAGGCTCATCTTTGTAGAAACTATCCATATGTAAGGTTTGAGTAGGGAAGGCAAATTCAACGCCCACATCTTTGGCTAATCTCAGTACTTCCAGGAAGAAGTTGTGGCGCTGTTGCAGTTCTGTGCTCCAGTCGGGGACATCAAGAAATACATAGACGAGTACATCTAATGAATGTGCTCCAAAAGCATTAAAATGCACCTCATACATGTCTTGCCGAAAATGCTTGTTGGCTTTCACAATGGCCTTGATGCCTTCCACAAACGCTTCCATTTGTTCAGGAGTTGTTGAGTAGGTAAGATTGAGCACGGTCTTGAGTCGCCGGTACTTTCTCAAGCCCAGATTATCGATATCTGTATTAGCAAGATTGGAATTCGGGACACTCACCAGTGAATTATAGAATGTGCGAACCCTGGTTGAACGAAAGCCTACTTCCTCCACGGTTCCTTCTACATCCCCGGTTTTGATCCAATCACCAATTTTAAAAGGGCGATCCAGGAAGATGGTAATGGAGCCAAAGAAATTAGCGAGTGTTTCCCTTGCAGCAAGAGCTACCGCCAAACCACCAATTCCAAGTCCGGCAATAAGAGAAGCTACATTATAACCGTTGTTTTGCAGTATGGCGATGACTCCCAAGATCACTACAAAAAATCGCAGCGTTTTTCGGATAAGCGGAATAAGCTGATCATCCAGTTCTGTTTCTGTTTTAGTTGTCAGCACTCCCAGGTATTTGGAGAATACATCAGCAAGATTGTATAAAAGCCAGATAACAGCTGCGGATAACATGATCTCCAGCGTAATACTCAGAGTATGACTGATACTTACGGAAAACTGAAGATTTGAAAACGTTAAGAAATAAAAGGAGACAAGGAAGATATAGCCTGCAGGTTTTTCTACTCCGTCAACAAGATCATCATCCCAGGTGAACTTTGTTTTCTGTGCAACTCTTCTGACATAATTGTCCAGAAAGAAAGTAAAGATCTTCATTAGTATAAGTCCCGTAAGCAGCCACATAAATACAGCCAGGTACTGCCATACTTTAATTCCCATCCATTCATTGTGAGCCCATTCGGGTAAGTTATCTACAATAAATGTAAACCAGCTTGAGAACGTATTTTGGTATAGATCAGGAATTGTTTGAATGGTTGCTTCAGAGAAAACCCATTCATTTTGTGCTGTTTTGGTTAGATATACTTCAGGGAGCGAAGGGAATAAAATATACTGTGAAAGGCCTGAAAGGCTGTCAGTATAATTGGGGTTTGTCGGGATCTTATCATATTCAATGAGGAGTCCCCGGGCATCAAATACTTTAAGAAGTCGATCCGCTAATTCAATTTTTCCTTCCCGGTCTGCTTCAGCCAGTTTCATGGTCTTTATTACGTGGTCAGGGTTCTTGTGTCCGGCCTGTTGCCAGTGTAAGAAGGTATGAACGGCACGCTGCGGGTTAGCCAGTAAGGCAGCATCACGAGATTGAGGTTCTTGATCCTGAAATCCGAAAGCGGTTCCTGAATAAAAGAGAATGGTTACTAAAACGAGTAAAGCTGATTTAATTCGCCCCATGTATAGTATTTTATTAATTGGTTGAGAGGCTGAAATCTAAGAAATGTTAGGGTGATAGGTGAAAAAGAATGTTCTATGAAAAACTTCATTAAAAAACCCCGATGCTTAAAACAACGGGGTTTATTCGATTTGTTTGATCCGGTATTTTTCAGGACTATTTACTCATCTTTCTTTTGAATGTTATCAGACGGAGCCACTTTTTTAAAGGCCTCAAGGAAATCCATTGGTAATGGAAGGAAAGCAAAAGTGGCATTTTCTTCACTGATCTCATTCATGGTTTGCAGGAAGCGAAGTTGCAAGGCGGCCGGTGCTTTTTCGATCATCTTAGCTGCTTCAACTAATTTCTCAGCTGCCTGGAACTCACCCTCGGCATTAATGACTTTAGCACGACGGTCACGCTCTGTCTCAGCCTGACGTGCCATAGCACGTTTCATATTCTCGGGAAGCACCACATCACGAACTTCCACTGAAACCACTTTAATCCCCCATGGGTCGGTTTGGGTATCAATATTTTGCTGAATCTGCTTGTTGATCTTCTCTCGGTTGGCAAGTAGTTCATCTAATTCAACCTGACCGATGATACTTCTCAATGTAGTTTGGGCAAGCATGGAGGTGGCGTGGATGTAGCGTTCAACCTGTATTACGGCGGCTTCAGCATCCACTACACGGAAAAAGGTAATGGCGTCCACGTTTACGGTAACATTATCTTTTGTGATCACTTCCTGGCGGTCCACATTGATGGTAAGTACACGAAGATCAACCCGTTCTACTTTATCAATAAACGGGATCAGTACGATAAGGCCGGGGCCTTTCACACTTTGGAACTTACCAAGCCTGAATACCACAGCCCGTTCATACTCACGCAAGATCTTAAAGATCTGAGGTGCTAAAAGCACAAGAAAAACTACGATCGTAATTACCCAGGTTATATATCCTGAAAATACTTCAGCTGACTCCATGGTCAATCTCCTTTTTTGGGGTGTATGGTTTAACGGTGACGGTAAGTCCTTCAAAACGGACGATCTCGCACCATTCGTTAGATTTAATTTCTTCGCCTTCGGTAACGGCATTCCAATATTCTCCTGATACCATTACCCGGCCTGATTTTTCATTTACTTTGTCTATTACCTTTGCCTTTTTGCCGATCAGAGACTCCAATCCTGTCCGGTGTCCGGTAAACTGTGCTTTGATTCCGGATGTGGCGATCCATCCGAAAAATATTACCATCAATATGGTAGCCGGAACCAACCAATACCAATCCAGCTGCATTTCCTGGGGGAAATCCTGGAAAAGCATGAGAGCTCCCAGAAAGAAAGATACTGCGCCTCCGGTCATAAGAATTCCAAATGTTGGGGTGAAAGCTTCCAATACAAATAAAACGATCGCCAGCCCTATCAAAATAAATCCTGCTACATTAATAGGCATGGCTGCTGACCCGTAAAGTAACAATATCAGTGCAATAACGCCTGCCACACCGGGAACGATGGCTCCGGGATTGGTAACTTCACCCACGATCCCATAAATAGCGACCATCGTCAGGATCAGCATGATCTCGGGCCGCATAATGAAACCGAAGAATTTTTCTGCAAAGCTTTCATCCAGTTGCTTGATGGTTGCCTGTGCAGTTACAAGTGTTTTCCCTTCCACTTCCATACCGTCAATTTGCACCAGAAGCTGATTCAGGTCTGAAGCAATGAGATCAATAACGTTTAGTTCCAGTGCTTCTGTTTCGGTGATAGCTTCTCCATCTCTTACGGCAGATTTAGCCCATTCGGCATTTCGATCTCTTTCTTTGGCGATATTCTCAATGAAGCTTTCGGAGTAATTAAAGATCTTTTTCTGCATCACGGTGTCTTGTTGCCCACCACCCATTGAAACAGGCGAAGCCGCACCTATGGTAGTAGTTGGGGCCATTACTGCTATATGGGCTGCCAGAGTGATGAAAGTTCCGGCACTTCCGGCATTACCGCCTGAAGGTGTTACATAAACTACAATAGGCATTTCAGAAGCCAGCATTTCCTGTACTATATCCTGAGTTGAATTTAGTAATCCCCCCGGCGTATCAAGCTCGATGATCAGAGCCTGAGAATTATTTGAAATGGCATTCTCAAGCCCACGAGTAATATAATTGGTAGTGGTTGGCCCAATGGCACCTTTTATAGTGATAACCGTGACGTTAGTTTCACCGGTTGTATCTTGTTGGACAGTTCCTGCATTTAATGGCATTGCAGAGACCGTTGCCCAAGTTAATACCAAAATTATATTTGTTATCCACTTCATGCTAACTCAATGATTGCCTGATTTGAAAGGTTCCATCATTGTAAGCAAAGGATGTGAATTTTTAAAGAAAAACCGAAGCAATATCAGCTAATTGTCATTCACTGCGGATAGCATCTACAGGATTGATGTTCGCGGCTTTAAGTGAATGATAACTTACTGTTATAAGAGCAATGAAAATAATAATACCGGCAGATGCTAAAAATATGATCGGTATATTAACAACCAGGTCGAACCGATAGGGGAAATTTTCAAGCCATCTTGCTGCTGCAAAATAGGTAAGAGGCCAGGCGATCAAGTTTGCCAAAGCAACTAATAGCAGAAATTCTTTTGAAAGCAGCGATACGATATTTCCAACGGAAGCTCCCAGGCTTTTCCGAATTCCGATCTCCTTTTGTTTAATTTGGGCTGAATAAGAGGCTAAGCCCAATAAGCCTAAACAAGCAATGATGATACATAAAATTGAGAAAGCAGTAGCAAGTGTACTCATAGTCTGCTCTGCCTCATAGATCTCGGCAAGGCGTTCATCCAGAAAGCGGTATTCAAACGGGTCTATTGGATTGATCTCTTTCCAAACCGTTTCAAGGTGACTCAGTGCAGATGTGGGGTCTCCGGGAGCTATCTTTACGGCTGTATGTTCTACTGAGCCAAGTATAGATCGGGTGCCTTCTACTAATTTAATAACCAAAGGCTCGATCTCTTTTTTGAGGGATGTATAATTGAAATCCTCGATCACTCCAACCACTGTAAAAGATTCTCGTTCACCGTTGGGAGGGTAATAATAGAAGATCTCCCCAATAGCTTCGGCCGGAGTTTCAGCCACCAATTTCCGGAGCATAGTTCGGTTAATGAGAATACTCTGGTCTGAATCTGAAGGAAAGTCCCGTGAAAAAGCTCTTCCGGCTACTATTTCAAGATTAAAAGTTTCGACAAAATCGTGAGTAACATGCAGCACTAAGTTAGTTGCATCCTCACTTTCACCGGTTCCGGCGGGGACATAACGGTAGAACTCTTGTTCCTGAGTTCCGGGGATCTTACCAAGGCCGGTTATAGTTTGAATCTGAGCCTGACTTAAGGCTTGTTCTTTGAACGTTTCAAATTCCCAGGAAATGAGATTTTGATTGGTTGGCAGCAAGAGAATATTCTCTTTATCAAAACCAAGATCTTTGGTTTGAATGTACTGCAGCTGTAAAAAGATCACGGCAGTTCCTATCAGCAGGATCACGGAAAGGGTGAATTGAAAAGTAACCAGTGTTTTTCTGAATAAACTTCCTTTTGTACTGTTTGATATTTTGCCTTTAAGAACATCAGAAGGATTAAAAGACGACAAAAATAAAGCAGGGTAAGAACCTGAAAAGAAAGCTACAATTACCGTTAAAAGGAGTAGAGCAGGAATGGTGAATATACTTCCGGTCAGACTGAAAGTGAGGTTTCGTTCTGTTAGATCATTGAAGAAAGGGAGGGCAAGGTATACCAATAAACATCCAAATAATATTGCGATGAATGAAATAAAGAAAGATTCGCCAATAAACTGATTAAAAAGCTGTTTGCGATATCCTCCCAATACTTTACGAAGGCCAACCTCTCTGCTGCGCTCCAGAGACCTTGCGACAGATAGGTTCATGAAGTTGATGCAGGCAATAATGAGTACAAATCCGGCTACAGCAAGCAGAATGTAAATGTATAGATAAGAGCTGTTGGGTTGCATCTCCTGATCTCTGTTTGAATAGAGATGGATATCAGTTACAGGCTGTAATTCTATTTGAACCGTTTCGTCCGAAGGCCATCCTGAATATGCGTAATAATATCTTTCAGTAAGGGTATTCAGCTGTTCTTTAAGTTGTGCAGGGTTCGCTGACTCATCCAATAAGACATAGGTCCAGATCGGATTCCACAGCCAGCTTTGATCATAATTCGGGCTGTTTGAGTAGATCTCATCCAGGCTGGTGTAAGAAGCCAGAAGGTCGATATCCATATGAGATTCTTCAGGCCAGGGTTTCATGATTCCTGTAACAGTAAACTCCCGGATTCCATTATAATTAAGGGACTTACCCATAGGATCTTCATCGCCAAAATATTTATCAGCAAGTTCTTCTGTGATCACTATCGTAAGTGGGTTTTTAAGGGCTTCATCAGGGTTTCCGCGAACCAATTCAGCCGGGAAAATTTCAAAGAACGTGGAGTCGGTGAAATAGAAATTGCTTTCCCGAAATGCGATACGGTCTTTCCTGTTAATGATGGAATGTTTCTCTTCTTGCCGATTAAAAAAACGAATTGAGCTTTGTACTAAGTCGGGGAATTCAGCATCAATAACGGGGGCTAGCTGAAAAGGAGTAGTAGCTTGTTCTTCCTCCTGGTCAGGTGAAGTTGTGGTTTGTACTACCCTATAGACCCGGTCTGAAGTAGTATGAAATTTATCATAACTCCACTCATTATTAACATAAAGAATGATGAGTATGCAAGTGGCTAATCCAATTGCCAAACCTGAAATATTTATAAAGGAGTACACCTTTTTTTTAAGGAGATTCCTTATTGCGATCTTAATATAATTTTTGAGCATTACTTTACTCTTTTACTCAGCCAACTGATAAATTATTCAATTCTATAAATGAAGAGGCTGATCTTTAATACCCTTACGTATCTGAATAAAAGAGAAATGGAATTATCATTTGTTACAAAAGATTAGCGTCATCTAATATTATTGAATGGAAGTAGATAACCGAAATTAATTATATAATAACTCAGGAATTATTGGATTCCAGAAAAGGGATTACTTGCTCTTCCAGGAGGTCGAAAACAGGTTCTTTATAGGTGCGTCTTTGATTCGCGCCGTTTAAAGTTGATGTCATTACTACGGTAGCATTAAGTTCGGGGATCATGAATATATATTGACCGCCAAATCCCCACGCGAAATATACCTGATAAGAGCCCACGGGGCGGTTCCACCACATATATCCGTAATCATAAGGATTAAAATTACTGCGGGTATAGCTTCCAAAGGAATCTTCTACCCATTCCCCGGAAACGATGCGTTCTCCGTTCCAGCTTCCACCATTCAGCATCATTTGGCCGATCTTAAGCAAATCACGCGGAGTCATAGCCAGGTTATTTCCTCCCATGTAATATCCTTGAGGGTCTCGATCCCAACCCCCGACCCTTATATCCATTGGCCTGAATAAGTGTTCATTTGCAAAGCTGCGTGTGCTTCTTCCGGTTGCTTTGGTTATGATGACGGAAAGCAAATGAGAGACCCCGGTGCTGTAGACCATTTTTCCGCCGGGCTCTTCTTCAAGAGGTTGATCCAGCTGAAATTCAGCCCAGTTATCACTGATCACCCAACGACCGTAATTTTGAAAACTGGTAGTCTCTAACCCTGCCTGCATAGAAAGTAACTGCCGTATTGTAATTGCTTCTTTTTGTGGATCCTGATTCGCTTCAAAATATTCCGGGAAATAATCTGCTAAGGTTTCATCTAAAGAGATATGGTTTTGATCAACAGCAATACCTGTTAGTAACGTAATGATACTTTTGGAAGCAGATTTAATATTGTAGGGATGGTCAGCTGACGCATTTCGAAAATATTCTTCACCCAAAAGCTGACCGTCTTTCTGAATGAGTATACTTCTTAAAGATGAGATGGATTCCGCTTGCTGAAAAACCTGTTCAATTTCGGGATTAATGCCAGCAGATTGTGCCTGTGTACCAAGAGGAATTAACAGGATTAAAAGTGAAACAAGAACAGTAGGCCTTAAAACAGAAATCATGCAGTATGCTTAAACTTAAAAGTTATAGGGATCTTATCATCAAAAGGAGTACCAATGTGATAGAGTTCCCACTCAGAATCATAATTCATGATCCGGTCTCTCAATATCGATACCAGATCTGCTGAACTTCCATTATCTGCATTCCATTCAAAAGTTTCTACTCTAAATTTTAAATTTCGTTTCTCGCCGTTTACGTAAACATCCAGGTTAACCACGTTTTCGACATTGGGGACGGTGAATTGTACGCGAACATTATGCATGGCGGTTTTATCTTAGTTAGCAGTGATAGCTTTATACCATCAAGAAGTGTGCCACCTTAGTAATCCTCAATAAATCAGTTCTAAATAGACTTGATCAAGTTGTTTGTGTCCGATTTCATACAGATGATGTTCAAAAATGTACATTAGTGTTTAGTCTACTATTTACTGCATTGTGAAGATAGAGGAGTAGATCTCCATACCGTACCAGATATTTCCAATACGAATATTTTCGTCCGGAGCATGCTGATTATTATCATGATTGGCAATAGGAACGATCACGATGGGAGTTTGCATCACTTCTTCAAAGTGATAGATCGGAAGAGTACCGCCGTAAGATGGATAAAGTATAACCTCTTCAGAAGCAGCACGCTCAACAGCATCTACTACTTGCTGAGCCATGGGATCATTAATTGAAGTACGCATGGCAGGATAACCTCCGCTACGTGTAACCTTAGCAATTTTTCTATGTTTTAGTTTGGTTTCCTTATCAGGATCTTCACGAACTATATGGTATCCTTGTTTTTGAATGTGAGCTTCTACTTTATCCTGCATGTCTTGTGGGTCATTTCCTTTTGCAAGTCGAATTCCAAGAGAAGCTGTTGCTGATATTGGGATGACATTTCTGGCAAGTTCACCTGTATTTCCGCTATTTAACCCCTTAATGGTTAGGGTGGGATACATAAAACTTTCGATGAGGGAGCGGTCTTCAAATTCGGTCCAGCTTAACCCAAGTTCTTCACGGATCTGATCGTCATAATCAGGTAGAGTGGCAAAGGCTTTACGGTCTGCTTCTGTGATAGGTGCCGTGGAATCATTAAAACCTTCGATCAGAATTTCACCTGTTTCATTTTTCATGCTTACCAAAAGATCAGCCAGCATTTGTCCCGGTACCGGCGACCATCCTCCATAATGCCCGCTATGCAATGCCCTTGAAGGGCCATAGACAGTAACCTCCATTCCGGTCACTCCTCTTACCCCAAAAACAACCTGTGGCCTGCCACTTTGGTGTTTTGGTCCGTCCAGGAAAACCCATAGATCACCTTCAAACTTTTCTTTGTATCGCTCCAGGAATTCTCTTACATGGGGTGAACCTGCTTCTTCTTCCCCGTCAAAAAAGAATTTAATGTTAGAAGTGAGGGGGATATCAGATTCATTTAAAGCATCTAAAGTTGCAAGTATTGCAGGAAAAGGCACTTTGTCATCCGAAGCAGAACGACCGTAAATACGCCATTCCGGATCTATAGGTTCAGACACGCTTGGGAAGGGTATCGGGTTACCATTATTTTCCATAGAAGCTGAATATAAAGTCGGTTCCCAGGGAGCGTGTGTCCAGTTTTTAGGATCGGCAGGCTGTCCGTCATAGTGCACATATAAGATAAGTGTTCGGTTGGCACCGGGAGTATTTATTTCTCCGTAAATAACAGGGGGTACATTTGGTTTATCGGGCAAGGTCAACAACTCCATGGAAGCGCCTCTTTTCTCAAAAGCTGAGATCAGGAAATCTGCATTTTTATTAATATTCTCAATGTCGCCGGCGACATTGGGAATTTTTAGCAGTTCAAAGTAATCCGATAAGATCTGGTGGGCGTTGGCATCTTTGAATTCCCGGGCAGCCTCAACTGCGGGAACTTGTGCAGTCGAAATTAAAGGGAGAAACAAGATCAGCGAGAAGAAAAGAGCAGTAACTTTATACATTGGGAGATACTTTAATGATTGATATGTCCTTTCAGGATATTATTGTTTGGTAATTTCTTAAAGCTTCTTTCGCTTTCAAGAAACTCAATGACGGCAACAAAAGCCTGCTTCAAGATATCATAATCTCCCTGCTTCGCAAATACAGTAAATGTGAATAGACGCTCTTTGCCACTGAAAATGCATATCCTGCCATTTAATGTAATGTCACGATCAAACCTGATCTCAAGCAAGCCGTATTCAAAAGCATGGATTTTACGACCGGGTTCGATCTTAGAATCAGCTTCTTTTTGCTTGATCTTCCGCAACACGGCATTAAGGTCGGGAGGAGGAGATTCAGGTTCTTTGGGCTTTGATAAGAGGGTACGCAAGTTATTTAAAAATCCCATGAATGCTGCTACCCGGCAGTTTCTCCCTCGTAAGGATCTTCCTGAACCAATGCACCGTCCCTCAGATTTATGATACGGTTTCCGTAAGCTGCCATTTTCTCAGAATGGGTTACCTGTATGATAGTAACACCTTCATCGTTCAACTTTTTGAACATCTCCATGATCTGCTCACTTTGTTCAGAATGAAGATTACCGGTTGGTTCGTCAGCGAGTATTAACTTTGGATTGCCGATAATGGCTCGTGCAACTCCAACCACCTGTTGCTGTCCACCGGAAAGCTGAGGAGGAAACAGATCTTTTTTAGCTACAATATTGAATCGATCCAGGATATCGGCCACCATAGCTTTTCTCTGTTTTCCGGATACCTTGCGATACAAAAGCGGCATCTCAATATTCTCATATACGGTTAATTCATCGAGCAGGTGATAAGCTTGGAATACAAAACCAATATGAGATTTATGATACTCAGACTTCTTCTTCTCACTGAGATTGTGAACTGGTTCGCCCAGAAATTTATACTCACCTTCCGAAGCATCATCCAAAAACCCCAGGATATTTAGTAAGGTAGATTTTCCGGCGCCACTTGGCCCCATAATGGTTACGAATTCCCCTTCTTTGATGTCAAGATCGACTCCTTTAAGGATGAAGGTTCGCTGGAACCGTTTGTCGATGTATTTGTCTATGTTTCTTAGTTGGATCATAATTTGGTGTTATGGTGCGAGGGTGTTTCAGTGTTACGGTGTTACCGATGTTTTCTTAACACCGTGACACCCTAGCACTGCAACACTATTATTTATTCACTTCTTAAACTTTCTACGGGGTTTGCTACCGCAGCTTTAATGGATTGCCAGCTAACGGTTAGCAGGGCAATGATAAATGCAGTTAGTCCTGCAAATATAAAAATGCCCGGGCCGAGTTCAATGCGGTAGGCAAACTCACTAAGCCACTGATGGACTGCGTACCATGCGATGGGGATAGCGATTACAAACCCTGCAATAATCAGCTTAACAAAATCCTTTGAAAGCAATGTAATAATATTCGTTAACGTTGCTCCCATTACTTTTCGGATGCCAATCTCTTTGGTTCTTCGTTGTGCAGACAAGGCGGCAAGGCCAAAGAGCCCAAAACATGCCAAGGCAATAGCCATAAAGGAAGCAAACTGAATGATATTCCGCCAGCGCTGTTCTTCCATGTATTGGAGTGCTACCATTTCATCGAGGAGGTTATAGCTGAAGGGTTCTTGCTGGGCGATTTGGTTCCACATCCCAGAAATTTTGGAAATTGTTTCACTCATTGAGCCAGAAGCAGTTTTAACGAGTACGGTTCCCGGGTAAGAATTCTCATCGCTTTCTAAATGCTTAAGTACAATAGGCTGAAGTTGTTTATAAAGTGGCTCAAAATGGAAGTCCTCTACCACTCCGATCACTTCTTTTCCGTGAATGGAAGATTCACCCCAACCTGCTTTATCCTCAATAATTTGTCCCACTGGGTTTTTCCAACCCATATTGTCGGCAAATGATTTATTAACAAGGATTCCATTTTCAATATCAGATGGACGATCGAGAGCAAAATCCCTTCCCTGTAATAATTCTATATCCATGGTTTCTAGATAGTTCTCATCTACAAGTTCTAAAGTTAGACCGCCATTATCAGCCACGCTTTCCAGTGTGGTTGAGGCTTTCATAGATCCCATGCCAATACCATACCTGTGTTCAATCATCCTCGGGTCGGATCGATAGTGACTGGCAATAATAGATACCTCTTCTACACCCGGTATACTTCGAATTTCAGTACTTAAAAGGTTCGAAATTTGGTATGCTTTTTCTTGGTCTTTAACATTCAGTTCTACAGTAAGTACATCCGATGCGGAAAAGCCAAGATCCTTATCCATCCAGCCCACGGCTTTATGGATAAGGTCATGATCATCATTCATCAGTATCTCAGCGATGTTTAATGCGTCAGTAAAATCATTATTTTTAATAAACCGATAGCAGGTCACTATCGCAATGCGTTTTTTCCAAAGATCTTCGGAACGAGCAAATTTATAAAGGAGATCCCTGTCCCGGTTTTCGAGATATCGTCCTAAAATATGATGGCAAGAACTGTCTGTGAGGTCCCAGTTATTAATAGAATGAAGGTTGTCGAGATACAGTTTTGTCATTTCAGTCAGTGTTTCAGAACTGCCTTTCTCAACTTTATATACCATCAACATTAAAGCAGTAAGCCGAACTTCATGATACTTACTTTGAAGTAGTTCCCGGATCTCAGCAGCAGGTAAGTCTTTATGAAGTTTTGCTACTTTTCTTTGTTCAGGTACTTTGATGCCAAGAAACTCATCTCCTTCCCCATATTCTCCCGGGCCGGTCTTAAAAATCGGACGGAGTGTTTTGCCTTTTCTGGATCGGCTTTATTTTTGAGTTTCTTTATAATGAGATCGGCAGTCATTTCAAATCAATTTAATTAACCAAATAAAAAAACTCCGACACTTGATGCCGGAGTTGAATAACCTATTTAGTTTTATAATGAATTATTAATGGGTTCCAAAGCAAGTGCATTGTAATCCGGCTGGGGCAATGGAGTTTGCATGCCAGTCGAAGCGCTCATCGTATCCGTCACGTTCCCACCAGAAAGGTAGTCGCTCGCGTTCCTGATTTCCTACTTCGTTCATAGTGGAAGCATCAAATAAGCGCCCGTTAACCATGGTATGGGTTACAGAGTCAGTATTCTGAATATCATCCAGTGGATTTTCAGAGAGCACTACTAAGTCAGCCAGTTTTCCTACCTCGATGGAACCGATCTCATGATCCATACCCAGGTAATGAGCACCATTCAGTGTTGCAGCACGTAATGCTTCCATGTTGGTCATGCCGCCCTGTTCGAACATCCAGAGCTCCCAATGAGCTCCGAGGCCTTGCAACTGTCCATGGGCTCCAAGATTTACTTTTACTCCGGCATCTGTTAGCATTTTTCCAGACTCAGCAGTCAAAATATGTCCACTTTCATATTCTTCATCAGGAATCATGGTACGATGACGGGAACGAGGATCGATCACACTTCTTGGAGTAAAGGTCAGGAGCCGGTCGTTTTCCCAAACATTGGTTTTCTGATACCAGTAATACTCTCCACTCATACTTCCGTAGTTTACCACATGAGTTGGTGTATAACCGGTTTCACTGGCGGCCCAAAGTTCGCGGACATCCTTGTAAAGAGGGACAACAGGAACATTATGTTCAATTCCGGTATGCCCATCCAATATCATACTCATATTATGGGTGAAGGTTGATCCACCTTCCGGCATTACCATCATTTCTAATTCTTTAGCTGCTTTGATCACCTGCTGTCTTTGTTCTCTTCTGGGCTGATTATAACTCTTCACCGAAAAAGCACCCCACGCTTTGGTTCGGTTCAAAGCAAATAATGCATCTTCATAACTGTTGATCTCCGTTTTAATAGAACCATCAGCACCATAGAGGATTACTCCGGTTGAGAATACACGTGGTCCTATCATATGTCCGGCCTTGATGGCTTCGGAATGGGAAAAGACCATCTCAGAGTTTGAAGATGGGTCATGAACCGTTGTTACACCATAAGCCAGATTCGCAAAGTACTCCCACTGTTGTTGTGGACTTATTCCCAATCTGAAATTACCAACATGGGCATGAACATCAACAATACCGGGCATAATTGTTTTTCCGGAAGCATCGATGACTTTCGCGCTCGATGGTATTTCCACATTTTCCCCAACCCCGGCAATTCGGTTTCCATCTACTAACACAGTTCCACTCTGAATAACGGTATCGCCTCTCATAGTGATGATGCGGGCATTAGTGAAAGCGATCATGCCTTCAGGTACATAGGTTTCCAGCTCCATTTCCAGGTTGACACCTTCGGTTGGGGGTTCGGGAAGTGAATCAGGAGCGCCTTCAACAAATTCAAAGGTATCTTCCAGGTTCACGGTGAAATATTCCTCGCCGAGTGTCCAGTGAACTTTATCACTTTCAGCAGACCAATGCATATGATAACCGGCCTCAGAGGAAATCTGTTTTACAGGAATTGAACGGGTATTAGGATTTAGCTCGATCGTTTTCCCGGCTTTTGGGATTGGTGCAAGATAGACCTTATGAAGGTTTGAGAAAGCCATCCATTTACCATCAGGGCTTGGGGCAAACTCATGTCCGTAGCTGGAAGTAAAATGAGTTTGCTCATCGTTTCCTGAAAGATCTACACTTTTATAGGATTTGTTGATGGCACCAAAAATATATCCACCGGTTTGGTAAAAGATTCGCTCGCCATCGGGGCTGAATTTAGGGAGAGCTCCTTCATCAGTTATCATTGTTGCAGAACCGCCATTTGCGGGAATCGTGTAAATTCCGGGATCTAAAGTATGAACAAACCCTTGTTGACCGTTTCCGCTTTCTTTTCTGAAAACAATGGTCCGGCCGTCAGTACTGAAAGAAGGTTCTCTGTAGATCCCTTTCTCATCAGTCAATTTTCTTGGGGTAGCTGGCTGGGGGCTTTCATTTAATTCTACCACATTCACCGCTCCCATATCCTCATCACTCCATGAAACAAATACAATAGATTCGCCATCAGGGGAAAAGGAAGGTTCAAATTCGAAATCAGTTGAGTTGGTGATCCTTCTTGGTGTTCCGTCCGGAAGCATTTTACTCCAAAGATAACCAGCTGCACTCCAAACCAGTGTTCGCCCATCAGGAGAGGTTCTTAGCTGGCGAACCGCTTTCACACGAAATTCTTCAGGGGCAATATCCTGCTGAAATCTAACAGCTTTGGCAATCTCATGGCTGGACTCTGCTTCAAAGGGAATAACTTCAGATTCACCGGTTTCTGTGTCAATTTTATTGATTTTACCGTTGGCCCAAATGATGATGTGTTGATTGTCGGGCATCCAGTTGAAGTTTGCATTAGGTCCAAAAATAGCCCAAGCCTCCTGCATGTCTTTGCTAAGGTTTTCATAGACCGGGTACTCTCTTCCAGTATCGAGGTCTCTTAAAAACAGTACAGACTTTGTTCTTACCCTTCGTACAAAGGCCAGTGTTTCACCATCCGGAGAGATCTGTGGTCTGATTGCTCCTCCATTTCCTCCGGTTACTGTTTCGATCTCCCCGGTTTCACGGTCATAACGACGAATCACATAGATCTGACTATTGGGATCTTTATTGTATTGGAAAAAACCACCGGGATATACATCCTGGCTGTAATAGATGTAACGACCATCAGGAGAAACCCAAGGCTCACCGATATCCTGTTGATCATTTGCTTTTTCTACGAGTTGAATTCCTGCTCCCCCGCTCTTATGGTACATCCATATCTCGCCGGCTCCTAAGGAGCGGGTAGATGAAAAGTGTTTTTTAGCAATGATATACTCTCCATCAGGTGTCCAAACCGCATTATTTAGAAGCCTAAAACTTTCATCAGTAATTTGCCGGGCATTATTTCCGTCCTGGTCCATCACCCAAATATTGTCCCCGCCACCGGCATCGCTTGTAAAAAGGATCTGCGTTCCATCAGGGCTGAATCGAGGCTGGATCTCATAGGCAAGGCCTCCACGTAATAGCTCTGCCTGTCCACCTGCGATAGGCATAATAAATATGTCGCCTAAGAGGTCGAATACAATGTTTTGTCCATCAGGACTTACATCCAGATTCATCCAGGTTCCCTCATCGGTTGTAATGGTGAGGTCTGTGGTCTCTCCCAAGTCCGGGTTTGAAACATCCCACTTATCTTGGGCAAACAATGTGGTTGAAACAAATAGAAATGCGAGGAATAAGCTAGAGAATTTCATAAGCAGTAAATTAATTAGGTTGCAACGGATTATACTAATTGTTGAAACTAATTGTGATACTGAGTCTGTAGATTCCCTTTAGTCTAACTTTTACTTTTAAACTTTCTGATAAAGTTCTTAGTAAAATCAGAGAGTACTAATCGTCCACTTATCTCAGCTCTTTGTTCCAAAAGAAGATCCCAGTCTTCAGTTCCTTTCCATAGAACAGCTTTCAGGTCACGCATAGCTTCAGGGCTGCTTTTCGCAAGTTGAGCTGCAAGTTCCGATACGGACCTGTCTAATTCTTCTGTAGTTTCATGCACTTTGTTGAACATCCCCTTTTGCTCAGCAAATTCGGAGTCATACCAATTGGTAGCATCCACAGACATGGTTGAAAAAGCACTTTTCCCCACTTTTCGTTCTACTGCAGGACCAACCACAAAAGGGCCAATTCCCAATGCCAGTTCACTCAATTTAACAGCGGCATCTTTATGGGCGAATGTATAGTCTCCGGCTGAAGCAATTCCTACTCCACCGCCTACGGTTTTACCATGAACTCTTACGATGATCAATTTTGGGCAGGTACGCATTGCGTTTAATACAAGAGCAAAACCCATGAAGAACTCTTTTCCGGTTTCATAGTCATCAATTGCGATCAGTTCATCAAAAGAAGCTCCGGCACAAAAAGCGCCATCACCACGACTTTTTATTACGACAACTTTTATATCCTGGTTATCGCCGGCAGAAGTAATAGTTTCCGCTAACTTTCGAAGAATGGCTCCCGGCAGAGAATTTCCTTTGGGATGAAAGAATTCAATGGTTCCAATATTATTTTCGATGGATAAATTTACCGATCCGTTTTGTTCACTCATTACTTAATTCAACATTTAAAATTCAAAATTTAAAATTTCCTAAACTTCGTCTATAGGTAATTTATTCTTCCTCTTCATCAAAGTGAGGATCGTGTACTCTGCCACCAAAACCTCATCCTGATTCGTTACTTCTACATCCCAATACACAACACCGAATGGGAATTTGTCATCTTTCTTTTGCTGGCGGATATTTTTTCTTTTCAGTATCAGTTTAGCCTGAATAGTATCACCCGGGAAAACAGGGGCTACAAACCGCAGATTCTCCAAACCATAGTTCAGCATCACAGGACCTTCATCCGGATCCACAAACAAACCGGCCGTTGCAGAAAGCACGAAGTAACCGTGGGCTACGATCTTGCCAAACAGTGACCGAGCCGCAGCTTTGGGATCTGTATGGGCGTAAAAGTGATCTCCGCTCAATTCGGCAAATTCTTCAACATCTTTTTCAGTAACGGTACGCTTCTTGGTGGTCATTGCTTCTCCGACCTCCAATTCCTCAAAATATTTTTGGAAAGGATGTTTGTCCGATTCAGTGGTTTCAGCTCCACTGATATGCTGCTTCACTATATTCCGGAGTGTAGTTGGAGATCCCTGTAAGGCAATCCGTTGCATATTATGCAGTACAGCGCGGGCACCACCCAATTCCTCACCACCGCCGGCATGCCCCGGACCTCCGTGGACCAGTGATGCAATCGGTGATCCATGCCCGGTCGATTCTTCAGCTGAATTTTTGTTGATCACCATAAACCGTCCGTGATAGGGGGCACAACCCATGGTGATTTTATGAGCAAGCTCATCATCAGCTGTAAATAAAGAGCCCACTAACGACCCGTTGGCTTTGTTGGCAATATCAATGGCTTCTTGTGTATTTTTGTAGGGCATTACGGTGGTCATTGGACCAAATGCCTCAAGCCGGTGAACCTCATTTACCTGCATGGGCTGATGACAGACCAATACACGTGAATTCGTGTAAGCTCCATTTAGATCATCATTTGACATATAAACGGTTTCGGTGATTTCAGAAAGTTGTTGAAGCTGTTCTTCAAATCTTTCGGCTTGAAGGGAACTTGCCAATGGCCCCATTCGGGTTTCTTTTTCTCCGGGATCACCGATGGTGGTTTTCCCCAGTCGGGTTTTTAGTGCTTCAATAACTTCATCTTCCAGATGTTCCGGAACGATCGTTCGGCGAATGGCCGTACACTTCTGGCCGGTTTTTACGGTCATCTCCCTCGCCACTTCTTTGATGAAGAGATCGAATTCCTCCATGTCTGGAGTAACATCTTCCCCAAGAATAGAGCAGTTCAGTGAATCAGCTTCCAGGTTAAATTGTACATTATTGGCGATGATATTTGGATGGGCTTTCAGTTTTTGTCCGGTCAGGGCTGAGCCGGTAAAAGCTACGGAATCCTGACTTATTAAGTGGTCGAGCAGGTCGCCTGGTTTATCAGCAGCAATAAACTGAACCGCTCCTTCAGGAAGAATGTCTGACTCGATTATATCTTTAAAAACTTCACATGAGAGATAGGATCCAACTGGAGATGGTTTAACGATAACCGGCATTCCTGAGATGATAGCAGGAGCCATTTTCTCCAACATGCCCCAGATCGGAAAATTGAACGCATTGATGTGAACAGCCACTCCATGTTTGGGCACACAAATATGCTGCCCTATGAAAGAGCCCTTGCGGGAAAGGCGCTCGGTGTCACCTTCTACATGCCACGGAAGGTCAGATAGATGCCGTCGTGATTTACTGGAGATCCCAAAAGCAGTGATGATACCGCCCTCAATATCGATCCAGGAATCAGCTCGTGTTGCCCCGGTATGAGTGGAGATCTCGTAATACTTCTCCTTGCGCTCCATCAGGTATTGGCCAAGAAATTTGATCTTGAACGCTCGTTCATGGATGGTCATCTCGCGAAGTTTTGGCCCGCCAACTTTTCGGGCATATTCGAGCGCTGACTTGTAATCAATATCAGCCTCAATCATTTGAGCAACCGGTTCACCAGTAACCGCACTGAGCAGCTCCGTTTCTTTACCTTCTGTTAACCATTCGCCTTTTATAAAGCTTTGTACTTTCATCATATTTTCTTCTTAAAATAAAGGAAAACAGGGTTCAGAACTCAGTATGTTCTAATCTGAATCCTGTTTTCTGTATTCTGATTTCTTACTTCTTACTTCTTACTTCCCCATGTCTCATATCCCATTTCCTGATCTTTTCGACCATCAGGAACTTCTCTAAGTGGCTCACATTCTTTTAAGGTCTCATGTAACTCTTTCGGTAGTTTTTGATAAAGACCGGTTCCCTTGGTTTTCCATGCCGCCATTTCATCGGTAACATCTTTAACGATCTTTGCCGGATTCCCAACCACTACTTTTCGATCAGGAACCTCCATCCCTTCAGGAACAAAAGCTAAGGCTCCAATAATCGATTCTTTTCCGACTTTCACATTATCCATAACTACAGCATTCATCCCGATTAGGCAATTTTCACCAAGATGTGCTCCATGAATAATCGCACCATGTCCAACATGAGCGGATTCCTCCAAAGTAACCGTAACTCCGGGAAACATATGGATAGTGCAGTTCTCTTGAATATTACACCCATCCTTGATCACGACTTTACCCCAATCGCCCCGAATAGCTGCTCCCGGACCGATATAGACATCCTTTCCGATAATCACATTCCCCGTTACCGCTGCTTGGGGATGCACAAAAGCCGTTTCGTGAATGACAGGTTTATATCTATTAAATTCGTAGATCATGGAGATTAGGAGATTAAGTTATTGAGAAATTTAGTTCTCATTTCTTTGAGCCTTGTTTTGATTTTTTCAAATAGGCGATATATCCATTTAAAATTTTCAAACAATGCAAGATCTGGTTGTTAAGTTCATCAAAGGCATTTTGTTGTATATATCCTTCATCAAGTGCACATATTAAGTGTTCTTGTGTTTCATAGAGTGAACCGCGAGCCATTCTGCAGAATTGAATGTTCTCTTGATAATGATACCTCCCAAATCCTTCTGCAATGTTTGCCGGAACGGATCTTGAAGAACGAATGATCTGATCTTTTAATCTGAATTTTTCGTCTTTAGGGAAATCCTTTACCAAAGTTGATACCATTTGTCTCAATTCCCGGGCAGATTTCCACGATTCTAATTCAGATAGTTTATACATGACCCGCCGTAGTTACTTAATTACTCAATAACTTAATCTCCTAAAAACCATTACACTTTCTCCAGAATAACAGCCATTCCTTGTCCAACCCCAACACATAACATGCAAAGCGCATATTTGTGAGATTCTTTTTCGTGAAGTTCGACCGTGGCCGTTTGTAACAATCGTTGCCCGGTCATTCCCAGTGGGTGTCCCAATGCAATAGCACCGCCGTTAGGGTTGAGCCGTGGATCAGCATCATCCATTTCCAGCATTCGGGTTACGCCGAGAGATTGACCTGCAAAGGCCTCATTTAACTCAATGACGTCCATATCAGCCAATTTCAATCCGGCGCGTTTCAATACTTTTTGAGCTGCTTCCACCGGGCCCAGTCCCATAATTCTTGGTTCAATTCCCGACACAGCATGTGCCAAAATTCTTGCCTTAGGTTTCAAGCCAAAATCCTTGACTGCTTTATCCGAAGCAACTAACAAAGCACCTGCGCCATCATTTAATCCGGAAGCATTACCTGCTGTTACGGAACCGTCTTTTTTGAAAGCGGGACGTAATTTTGCTAATACTTCAGCTGTGGTATCCGGACGCATAAATTCATCATGCTCGAACAGATATGGATCCTGTTTTCTGCGGGGAATTTCTACCGGTATAATTTCTTTAGCAAGACGGCCTGAGTCTCTTGCGGCTCCGGCTTTTTGTTGGCTCCAGGCCGCAAACTTATCTTGATCTTCGCGGCTGATGTTATGCATTTCAACTACATTTTCAGCTGTCATACCCATTCCATCGGTACCGTACATTTCTTCCATTTTTGGATTAACAAAACGCCATCCAAAGGTAGAGTCATGCATTTCCGTGGTGCCTGAATATGGAGAAGATCCCTTACCTAAAACGATCGGTCCCCGTGTCATGTGTTCCACTCCGCCAGTAATAAAAAGCTCTCCTTCACCCGCCTTGATGGCATGGTAGGCTTTCACTGTGGCACTCATTCCCGAGGCACACAATCGGTTCACTGTTTCACCCGGTACAGAGACCGGTATTCCGGCTAAAAGTGAAGCCATACGAGCCACATTCCGGTTGTCTTCACCGGCTTGATTTGCACATCCAAAAATGACATCCTCAATTGCTTCCAGGTCGATCTCAGGGTTTCTTTTAATAAGTTCTTTGATCGGGATAGCAGCCAAGTCATCGGCTCTGATCGAAGACAGTGCGCCTTTTAATTTTCCAATTGGAGTTCTGATTCCGTCTATGATATATGCTTGTTTATTAGACATGAGATGTTAGATAAAAGATTTAAGAGAATTTTTTGATTAGAGTAAAAATCATCTTTTGAATTTCTGATAAGTCAGACGAAATGGTTTTAAGTTGATCAGAAGATATATAACCAAGCTTTTGGCTAATCAATAATTGTGTTTCAAGTTCAGAGCAAGAGCCGAAAGAAATGTTTAAGAAATGACGAAATTCATTATCAGAGTTTCTTCCAGCACCTTCAGCTATATTAGAGCTGACTGAGACTGAGCAACGTCTCATTTGAGACACCATTCCAAACTTTTCCTCAGCAGGAAATTTTCTAGTCAGATCATAGATTGATACTGCCAATTCAATTCCTTTTCCCCAAACGTCTAATTGCTTGTAATTATGCATTCTTAAAATCTTTCGTCTTTAATCTATAGTCTTACATCTCTATTGATGTGACTTACCAGTTCTGTAAACCGTGCCTCTAAACTCTGCTACTAATTCGTTATCCTGATTTGAAATGCGGACTTTATAAACACCGATTGTTCGTCCATTTTGGAGTTCTTCAGTTTCAGCTATCAGTTTATCACCAACACTCACTTTTTTTGTAAAGTTTATATTGTTTTCCAGAGCAAGGGAAATGGTACCTCTGGAATTGGATGCAAAAGCGAGGGCACTATCCGCAAAAGAGAATGTAATTCCGCCATGACAAACTCCAAAACCATTCGTCATCTCTTCGCGGATTTTCATGCAAAGTTTGCAATATCCGGGCTCAGATTCCAAGATCTCAATTCCCATCCATTGGGAGAAGGGGTCGTTTTGGAACATGTTGTTGATGATGGGGTGATTTTTTTTACTCATATGTCTATATGTGAACTCAGAATACAGTAGTCAGAATTTTCTAAAGTGAGTTCTGATTTCTGACTTCTTTTAATAAAAACTCTTTTGATCTGCCACCATTTTCTTCAATAATGGATTTGGCCGATAACGATCTTCACGATATTCAACCTGCAGTGCGGTCATTCTGTCAAGCACATTCTTGAGTCCGATCTCATCCGCCCATTTCAGCAAACCTTTGGGGTAATTAACTCCGTTCTGCATAGCAAGGTCCACATCCTCAGTAGAGGCAATATTCATGAATACAGCATCACAAGCTTCGTTGATCAGCATAGTCAGTATCCGGTCAAAAATTTCTTGTCCAAGTTCTTGATCTTTTTCCGGAGCTGGATTCTTGGAGTCATCGTTATAATTATAAAATCCACGTCCTGATTTTCTCCCTAACCATCCTGCTTCAACCATTCGCTTTTGTGCAAAGGATGGTTTGAACCGAGGATCATAATAAAAAGCCTCAAATACCGTGCTCGTGACTTCATAGTTCACATCGTGACCTATCAGATCCATCAGCTCAAAGGGCCCCATTCGGAAACCTCCGATCTCTTTCATAGCCCAATCGATAGTGGCGGCGTCAGCAATGCCTTCTTCAAAAATACGCAAGGCTTCTCCGTAAAATGGTCGGGCCACACGATTCACGATAAATCCCGGTGTATCCTTACCGGAAACCGTGATCTTATTCCAGCTTTTTATAAATTTTTTGGTTGAATTAAAGACCTTATCATCAGTCGCAATCCCCGATATGATCTCTACCAGTTTCATTAAAGGTGCGGGATTAAAAAAGTGTACTCCTAAAAAACGCTCTGGTTTTTTAAGGGCTGATGAGATCGCTGCAATGGAAAGGGAAGAGGTGTTAGAAGCAAGAACGCAATCTTTAGAAACTATTCCTTCAAGTCTGGCGAAAGTGTCTTTTTTAACAGCCAGATCTTCAACGATCGCTTCTATCACAAAACCGCATTCGCTAAAGTTGGTAATGTTATCTACGAATTCAATTCTATTCAGAATACCATCCACTTCCTCCTGGGTCATTCGTTCTTTTTCCACCTGTCGGGCAAGGATGCTTTTCAATCCAGCTTTGGATTTTTCTAGTTGTTGAGGATAGGCATCGTATAAATAGACTTGGTGTCCCTGGGTAGCTGCTACCTGAGCAATTCCTGTTCCCATTGTTCCGGCGCCAACAACGCCGATCTTAGCTTCATTAGATATCATAGAATTTCTTTGTTTATCGTCTGAAAAATCGCTTCCAAGATAAGGAATCTGAAATGGAATGCGTTGTAAATTGCTCTAAATTTTTGAAACAAGAGCTTTTAATAGCCTGAAAAATAATTAGCTAAGAGAAAGTATTAAATTATTGGATGAGATTTAGTTTCCAACTCTTCCAAGATGCGTATGCTTGAAATCATCCGGAAATTTGAGTCCGTACCCGAAAACCCGATCAAAAGCAGCATGGCCAAGGAACACAATTCCTACGGTTAACAACCATTCCATTTCAGCAAAGTATCCGGCTAAGATCAGTCCGATCATGATTCCTTTATGGTGAAGGAGGTTGTAAACCCAAGAACCGACCTTTGTATTGATAAAGTAGGCCGCAAAAGAAACATCCGGTAGAAAGAAGAGCAAAGCGAACATCCACCAATTATATTCTGTGATCAAACCAAATAAAATGACAGAGCCAATGAAAAGGGCTAATTCTTCGAGGGTGAGAAGGGTTCTGAGGTTTTTCGTGGGTTCAATATTCATGACGGGTTACAATTTTGATGTGGAATTGCAAGTACGCAAAAGAGCGCGCAAAGTTGATCACAGATTTCGCTTATTACACAGCAAATGGTGATAAATTTTATTTAGAAGCTACTCGTTACTTATAATCTGTAGCATCTGTGAAATCCTAAAATCAGTGTAATCAGCGATCCTAATTACCCTTGAACTTCGGCTTCCGTTTTTCTAAAAAAGCCTGAACCCCTTCATTATAATCATGGGTTTCTCCTGCCTCTGCCTGCAGGTTAGCTTCCAGTTTCAGTTGAGATTCGAGATCGTTTGAAAAGCCGGCGTTGAATCCACGTTTGGTTAGGCCAAATCCCCGGGTAGGCATTTTAGCTAGTTTTGAGGCAATAGCTTGGGCTTCTTTCATAAATTCATCAGCTGGATATGACTTCCAGATCAGGCCCATTTCAACGGCATCATTAGCGGTGATCTTTTCACCTAAAAAAGTCAAAGCAGTAGCGCGGGCCAGCCCGATCAGCCTTGGTAAGATATAGGTTCCACCACTGTCGGGAATCAATCCAATCTGTGAAAAGGACTGTATGAACTTGGCTTCCTCACTGGCAATTACAATATCACAAGCGAGTGCTATATTTGCCCCGGCTCCGGCAGCAGTTCCGTTTACAGCACAAACTACCGGCTTCTCCAGTTCCCGAATTCCTTTGATGATGGGCAGGTACGTATGATGTACAATTTCACTTAGATCGCGATCGGGGTCATTTGAGACTTCTGTGGCTTCAGCGAGATCTTGCCCGGCACAAAAAGCACGCCCGACTCCTGTTAAAAGTACGCACCGCACATCCTGGCTTGATTCAGCCTCCATCAATGCTTCTTTTATCTGAGAACCCATCTTGAAATTGAAGCTGTTGAGTTTATCAGGTCGGTTCAAAGAAATCGTTAAAACACCGTTTTCTAAGTTAGATAGGATCATTGAATCACTCATAAGGGAGCAGGAGGTTTTCGGTTAATAAGAAAAAGGGTAGTTCCGGTACAAAGAATTGTATTGGGTGACTGTGTAGGTGTCAACATTTAATCTGCTGGTGTATGGATAAAATCCGGTACCATCAAACTTATTTCTGAGGAGTATATCTTTTAGTAGCCGCCCGGTTACTCTAAGTGTCTTGTCGAACTTTTGATCGAAGGTTGAATTTTCAGGAATGTTGACTTCCAAACTATAGCTTAGAAAATTGTTAGGAATAAATGAAATTTCTGTTGACAGGCTGTCCAAAGTTGAAGGGGGAAGCGGTTTTATAAACTGTGCTCGTACAGTAGTAGAGCAGATAAATAAAAGGCAGGTGATTAATAGTGCCCTCATTTTAAATACATTTGAAGTGTTCAAAAGGTTGATCACAATTATCGCAAAAATATTGAGACTTACAAGCTGTTGAACCAAATTTACTGACCAATTTCGTCTCAAAAGATTCACAAAAAGGACAGGGAATAACTTTAGTGCTGGACAAGCTTTTCAGAAAATCCCCTTCTTCTTCCGTTTTCTCTGGAGGAGCAATGCCATAGTCTTTGAGTTTGGCTTTAGCTTCCTCCGTCATCCAGTCGGTGGTCCATGTTTCAGCGAAGTCAAGCTTCACCTTAAATTCTTCAACCCCACGCTCCTCTAACTTTTCATTAACCAGCTTTTCAATAGCATTCATAGCCGGACAGCCGGAGTAGGTGGGTGTGATCTTAACCAGAACTTTACCGGCTTTATCCACTTCAACTTTCCGGGCAATTCCCATCTCCACGATGTTGAGCACCGGGATCTCAGGGTCAGTCACTTCCCTCAGGAAGTCCCAGATCTGCTGTTCGGTATGTAGTTGAATGGTTGACATTATAGCATGTGAGTTATTGTTTTGAGTGATGATTTGAGTAACTAAAAACTAAACTCTCAACACTCAAAACTCAGTTACTTCCACTCCGCATCTGGATGAGAGCGGCGTAAAAACTGCATTTGTGCCAGCATGTGACCTAAATGCTCAGTATGAATTCCATTTCGGCTGCCACTCATCATAAATTGATCCCAATCGGGAACCGTAAGTGTCGCTTCTGATAACGTTTCTTCCACCAATTTTTTCCATTCTTTTTTGAATTCTGATGAATCAACACCCATTCCTTCTTTAATCATGAGATCATCTACTTCATCCATGTAGAAAAGTTCATCGGTATACATCCAGAGCTCATCGAATGATTCCTGAATTCTGTTATGACTTTCCTCAGTTCCATCACCCAAACGAAGGACCCACTCGCGGGAATGTCTAAGGTGATACTTGATCTCTTTCAGGTGCTTATTGATCATTCCTGCAAATTGCTCGTCCTTTGCCTCTTTCAGCCTTTCGTATTGGAAATAACTGAATGCACTGAATAAAAATTGCCGGGCAATGGTAAATCCGAAATCGCCTTTGGGTAGTTCACATAGCTGGAGGTTCGTGAAATCGCGGTCATCACGGAAGTAAGCAAAATAGTCTTCATCATGTCCTTCATCTTCGATCTCTGCAGCATATTCATACAGTGTTGTGGCATGCCCAATGAGGTCTAAAGCCATATTGGCCATAGCCAGATCTTCTTCAAGCTGAGGTCCGTGCCCACACCATTCGGACATTCGCTGCCCCAAAATGAGTCGGTCATCTGCAAGACGGAGCAGATAATTTAGAAATGCTTCTTTTTTCGTCAATTCTTTAGTTTCAGCAGTCATTCTTGTAATCAATTACTTTTTGTTAATCGTTATTTGTGTAATGATTATTAGTGTTGATCCCAATCACGAATAACCATTAACCAATAACTAAGACCTCTTCTTAACGGCTCTTGGTACACTGTAAAACTGCGGGTGCCGGTACGGCTTGTCATTAGCAGGATCAAAGAACGGACCCATATCTTCCGGAGTAGAAGCAGTGATATGTTTTGATTCTACCACCCAAAGGCTCACGCCCTCATTTCTGCGGGCATAGGTATCTCTCGCATTCTGCAAAGCCATTTCCTTGTCGGCAGCGTGAAGGCTTCCGGCATGTTCGTGGGGCTTTCCTGATTTCGGTTGTGTGAAAACCTCCCAGAGAGGCCAGTTGTCTTTATTGTTATCTGTCATGAATGTTTTGTCGATTTATGAATTTGATTTCGTATCCAACACTTTCCTCTCTCTGATTTCCAGCAAAGCTGAAATCGGTCTCTCTCCAAAGAGAGACAGGTTCTTGTTAATTCATATTCTGTTCATGAAATCAAGATATTAGCCATTGGCTAGAACCTGTGTCCCTTCGGAGGGACAGCAAGTGCAGCTCGCTGCGTCTTGCAGGGAGGATCGTCACGATGCTTTTTCTTGCTGTAATTTTTTCTTTCGAGCGTATGCATTAGCCGCTTCGCGAACCCATTCGCCATTTTCATGGGCAGCTCTTCTTGCTTTCATTCGCTCGCGATTCATGATGCCGTTACCTTTTACCACATTCCAGAATTCATCCCAGGGGATATCACCGAAATCCCAATGTCCGGTTTCTTCGTTGTATTCCAGATCCGGGTCGGGAAGGGTAAGTCCAATGGCTTCGGCTTCCATTACCATACGATCAACGAAATGCTGACGCAGTTCATCATTGGTTTTTAATTTCACTTGCCATTTAATGAGCTCAGCACTGTTTGGAGAATCAGAATCGTGCGGCCCGAACA
Organism: Gracilimonas halophila; assembly: GCF_042684365.1. Lineage (NCBI taxonomy): Bacteria > Pseudomonadati > Balneolota > Balneolia > Balneolales > Balneolaceae > Gracilimonas > Gracilimonas halophila. Next base: position 94,296 of record NZ_JBHULI010000022.1, read on the forward strand.
TCATCAGGCTTGGCCACCACCAGCGATTAACAGAATCCTGAGCCATTTTTTGCTGCTCAGGGGTGCCGTCAGCCATTTTGGCGAGCATCTCATATCCTTGCTTCTTGTGGAAACTTTCTTCCTTACAGATACGGACATTGGCTCGGGAATACGGACCATATGATGAGCGGGCAAGCATGGTTTGATTTACGATTGCAGCCCCATCCACTAACCACCCGATAGCACAGATGTCAGCATAGGTCATAGTAGGATAATTGAAGATACTTGAATACTTGGCACTGCCATAGAGATACTGATCTACGAGCTCATCTCTTTCAATACCCAGCGTTTCCGTGGCACTGTACAAATAAAGTCCGTGCCCGGCTTCATCCTGAACCTTGGCCAAAAGCACTAATTTTCTTTTCAGGGATGGAGCCCGCTCGATCCAGTTACCTTCGGGTAGCATACCCACAATTTCAGAGTGCGCATGCTGACTCATCATCCTAATTAATTGCTGGCGATACCGTTCCGGCATCCAGTCTTTAGGTTCAATTTTTTCGCCCGCATCAATGCGAGCTTGAAATTCGTTTAACTTTTCTTGATTCTCCATATGGAAGCGCTTTTTTATTTTGTAAATTAAACAAATCGATATTTACAATCATTCAGAAGATACTTTAAATCTAATTAAATCTCTGAGTGGTTAAGTGAGAATAAAAAATTAAAGGGATTAGTAAAATGGCTGAACTGGAAAACACCCTCAAAAGACCCGTAGAAGAAAAATTTGATGATCATCTTGGGCTTCAGGATGTAGATTATGTAGAGCATTATGTAAGCAATGCCAAGCAAGCAGCACACTACTACATTACCACCTTTGGGTTTGAACTGAAGGCCTACTCCGGATTAGAGACGGGCGTAAGGGACCGGGCTTCGTATTATCTGGAGCAGGGAAATATTCGGTTTGTAATATCGGCTCCGTTAAACAGTAGCTCGCCGATCTCAAAATTTGTGCATAAGCACGGAGATGGAGTTAAAGATATCGCCATGCACGTGGAGGATGTGGATCGTGCGTTCAACGAATCCGTAAAACGTGGAGCTGAACCGGTTACGGAACCGTATGACATGAAAGACGAACATGGGACTATCCGGAGGGCAGCGATCAAAACCTACGGGGATGTTATCCACTCTTTTATAGATCGTTCCGGTTATGATGGTTTATTCATGCCCGGATTTCAGCCTAAAGAAAGCTTGGTCAAATCAGAATCTGTTGGCATTCAGTTTGTGGATCATTGTGTTGGAAATGTGGAACTGGGACAGATGGAACGCTGGGTTGATTTCTATCGGGATGTTCTTGGTTTTACTCAATACATCAGCTTTGACGACAAAGACATTTCTACAGAATATTCTGCTTTAATGAGTCGCGTGATGGCCGGTGGCCGAGGAATGATCAAATTTCCCATAAACGAACCTGCAGATGGGAAGAAAAAATCCCAGATCGAAGAATACCTTGATTTCTTTGAAGGTCCCGGAGTGCAACATGTTGCTATGCTTACCGGAGATATCATCGATACCGTAACTAAACTGCGTGATCGGGGTGTAGAATTTCTAAAGGTTCCGACAACGTATTATGAGGAATTGGAAGATCGGGTTGGAAAGATCGATGAGCCTGTAGATAAACTTGAAGACCTGGGAATTTTAGTGGATCGTGATGATGAAGGATATCTGCTACAGATATTCACCAAGCCGGTGGTTGATCGGCCGACTTTATTTTATGAGATCATTCAGCGTAAAGGCGCCCGTGGTTTTGGAAAAGGAAATTTTAAAGCCCTTTTCGAAGCTATAGAACGCGAACAAGACCTGAGAGGCAATCTCTGATTAATTTTAAATGCTTAAATGTTGAATGTTAAATGGCCACAAAACCATTTAACATTTAAAACTCAAAATTTAAAAATATGTACTATCACGCATTAGGAAAGATCCCTCACAAACGCCATACCATATTTCGCCGGCCGGATGGCGAATTGTACACTGAAGAACTTTTTGGAGCTGAGGGCTTCCACGGAAATAGTTCGCTGTTGTATCATCACAACATGCCAACCCGGGTGATCAAGATCGCGGAAGGTGCTAAGTATGAAGTAAAGAAAGCGGACGAGAAAATGCTTCGACACCGCTTGCTGAAGACTAAGGATATTCCTGCCGGAGGGGATCCGGTTTCAGGCCGTAAAGTGCTGATGTTCAACAATGACATTCAGATCGGTGTAGCCCGCCCTACCGACAGCATGGATTATTTCTACCGAAATGGAGAACACGATGAATTGCTCTTCATACATGAAGGCGAAGGGCACATTCAATCCGTATTTGGTCGCCTTGATTTTGGGTATGGTGATTACATATTCCTTCCGCGCGGAACAACCTACCAAATGAATTTTGAGACCGATGAAGGTCGTTTTCTTTTTGCTGATTCCACCGGGCCGGTCGATTTCCCGAAACGTTATCTATCGGAAATGGGCCAGTTTATGGAGAATTCACCATTTTGTGAGCGGGATTTCAGATTACCATCCGAGCAATTATTCTTCCCGGAAGGAGGGGAGTTCGAGGTACGTATTAAAAAAGGAGGGCGTTTCCATCATTATACCTTCGATCATCATCCTTGCGATGTAGTAGGATGGGACGGTTACCTCTACCCATGGATTTTCAATATTAAAGACTTTGAGCCTATTACGGGACGCATTCACCAACCGCCTCCGGTTCACCAAACATTCAGAGGGCACAATTACGTGGTGTGCAGTTTTTGCCCGCGTAAATTCGATTATCATCCCGAATCCATTCCGGCACCTTACAATCACTCCAATGTGGACTCCGATGAGATGATCTATTATGTGGAAGGGGATTTTATGAGTCGTGAAGGAATTGGATATGCAGATATCACACTGCATCCGGGGGGTATTCCACACGGACCTCAACCCGGGAAAGCTGAAGCCAGTATCGGGGCTGAAGAAACGGATGAATACGCCGTAATGATCGACACCTTTCACCCAATGTATGTCACAGAAGATGCAATGCGATTAGATGATTCAAGCTATCCGTATTCCTGGTTGGAAGACAAAGACTGAGGAGAGGATTTACATAGAGTTTAGTCTTCATTAGTTAAATTTTAGATATGTTATCTGAAGTGGCTTTAAATAAGTACAACAAATTCATGAATTAGTCGTAGCAAGCATGTGATTTAACCATCTGTTATATTTGGAATGGTTTTTCATTTAATTTGCTCTTATCATAAAATCAAAGATTTCAAGATTGGTGTATTACAAAAACGTTATGGATATTTTAGATTTGAAAAGTAACATGTTATTTAAAGGAAGTAAGTTATTATTGATTCTTTGTTTAGTAGCGGGGTTGTCGGCTTGTAAGAGCAGCCAAAAGGCAACAGAGCAAAATAGCGAAGAGATAACAGAGACTTCGGATGCAGATGATAAGTTGGAGGAGTTGTTTTGGGCCCGGCAAGACAGTGCCCGTATGAACTTCACAGAAGCTGACGCTGAGTTTATGACAGGAATGATAGCTCATCATGCTCAAGCATTGATCATGTCTCGTCTGGCCCCCGAAAATAATGCCGGTTCGCAAATTCAAGTTTTAGCGGCCCGAATCATAAATGCCCAAAAAGATGAGATCAAATCTATGCAAAAGTGGCTTCGTGACCGTGAACAACCGGTTCCCGAAGTACATATTGAAGGTCTTAATCTCATGATACACGGTCTGGGAGATGATCATATGAAAATGGATCATACCAACATGGCAGGAATGTTATCTCCGGCTCAGCTCAAAGAGTTATCAGAAGCCAAAGGCCAGGAGTTTGATCGGCTTTATTTAAAATATATGATCGATCACCATAAAGGTGCCGTAACTATGGTTGAAAAGCTTTTTAGTACTGATGGGGCAGCTCAGGATGAAGGCGCTTTCCGTTTAGCCACAGATATACAGGTGGACCAAAAAACAGAGATTGCACGTATGCAGCTTATGCTGGATGAAATGACTGCATCCAAGTAACCAAAAAAATTAAAAATTTTATTTTAACAGAAACCAACCCTTAAAATTTATGATGAAATCAGATACAATTAAGAGCCCGGCTACTTTTACCGGCTCATTCAAAATACTATTTATGTTGGCTCTGGCAGTGGGTGCTTATGGGTGTTCTTCATCTTCTATGATGGATGATACCTCAGCAACAGTTCCATCCATTGAGCCTAAGCCAATGACGGAAGTAACACCGCCAAGCCCGGATCCCAGGGTAGGATTAAAAGCCGGACTATTTGATGCTGAAGAAGCAATTTGGAACCTGAATATGCTTTCTCAAACTCCGCCACCTGAAAATTTTGTAGGTGTTACCAATTCAGACCTTGCTTTCAAAGATAATTATGCTTTTCAGGGTAATTATAATGGTGTGATCGTTTGGGATGTGTCAAACCCAAGATCTCCGGAATTGGTGGTCGATTATTTATGCCCGGCCTCACAAAGTGATGTTTCTGTCTACGGGAACTTAATGTTTGTTTCCGGGGAAGGATTTGGCGGACGCCTCGACTGTGGTACTGAAGGAGTTCAAACAGCAGTAAGTAAGGATAGACTTCGCGGTATTCGAATTTTTGATATTACTAATATTGAAGAACCCAAGTACATCGCAAATGTGCAAACATGTCGCGGTTCACACACACATTCTGTATTAAAAGACCCTGAAGATGATGAAAATGTATACATCTATGTGTCAGGTTCTGCTCCTGTACGTCCTGCTGAGGAAATGCCTGAATGTGTTAATGCAATGCCTGAAGATGATCCAAATTCATCTCTATTCAGAATAGAGGTTATTAAGGTGCCATTAGATAATCCCGAAGAAGCTGCGATTGCAAGCTCTCCGAGAATTTTTGAAGACCTCAAAGCTCCTCCAACTCACGGTCTTGCTCCTGCCGACCTTGAAAGAGTTCGGGAAGCTGAGGAAAGTGGAGCTTTTATAGTAGAAATTGGAGGAACACCACGTGTGCTTCCTGATCGTTTTGTAAGTCAGTTGATGGGTAACGTCATGCAAGAACGAGGCAACGAAACCGGCGAACCTACTGCTGCTGACAGCGCTGCGCTCAGAGAACAACTGCCCGACATGATCGCTCAAATGTTTGGTGGCGGTGATGACGCTGAAGAACGAGGCCCTAACCAGTGCCATGATATTACATTGTATCCTGAAATTGGATTGGCGGGTGGTGCTTGTGAAGGTTATGGACTTTTACTTGATATCACTGACCCGGTAAATCCAAAACGTGTTGATGCAGTTGCAGATTCTAACTTCTCATACTGGCACTCTGCTACCTTCAGCAATGATGGTAAAAAAGTATTGTTTACGGATGAGTGGGGCGGAGGCGGACAGCCTAAGTGTCGCGAGACAGATCCTTATGAGTGGGGAGCAAACGCTTTATTCACTATTAATGATGACAGAGAAATGGAATTCCAAAGCTACTATAAGCTTTCTGCTCCACAAACTGAGTTAGAAAATTGTGTGGCTCACAATGGTTCTTTGATTCCTGTTCCTGGTCGTGAGATCATGGTTCAGTCTTGGTATCAGGGAGGTATCTCAGTGTTTGACTGGACAGATGTCTCTAACCCTGTTGAGATTGCTTTTCATGATCGCGGACCTACAGATGCAACAAGCATGGGTATGGGTGGAAGCTGGTCAGTTTACTGGTACAATGGTTTGATCATCAACTCTGAGATAGCCCGTGGGTTGGATATTTTTGAATTAGAACCAAGCCCATATATCACTCAAAACGAGATCGATGCTGCAAATACAGTTAAGTTGGATTACCTGAATGCTCAGGGACAGCCAAAGTTCGAATGGCCCACTACTTTTGCCTTAGCTAAAGCATATGTGGATCAACTTGACAGAAATGAAGGATTAAGTGATGCAGATATTGCGTCTTTACGTGCAGGTATCAGCAATGCTGAACGTGGTAATAAGAATGTGTTGAATGAATTAGCCGGCAATATTGAAGCTAAAGCTCGTTCTTCTTCACAATCTGAGAAAGTCCGAACCTTGGCACAAACGCTGAGAGATCTGGCATCCATGTAACAGGATTCATACAATCTGAGTTAAATTTAAATCCTGCTCCGTTTTTTCGGGGCAGGATTTTTTTTCCTGACTTTATCTGATAAGCTCTTGCACCTCTGAAGATTCCTAATCATATTCATGACCAAAATTTTAATATATAAACAGCTCACATGAAAAAGCTTCTACTTCTCCCTCTGTTATTTTTATTAGTGTATACTCACAGTTTTGGGCAAAATTACCCGCAGATCCTTTCTATGAAAGAACGTGCTGAAGTTATAGATGATCTGCTTAAAGATAAGGTTCAAAATGTACTTCCGGGTCTGATGGAACGTACCGGTATTGATATGTGGGTGGTAGTTTCAAGGGAATATAATGAAGACCCTGTGATCAAAACGCTGTTACCTGCTACATGGCATGCTGCTCGCCGTAGAACAATTTTGGTAATGCATAATCTTGGAAATGGGAAAGTAGAAACACTTGCTGTAGCCAGATATGATGTGGGTGAAATGTTTAAAAGAGCATGGGACCCGGAATCAGAACCTGATCAGTGGAAAAGGCTGGCAGAGGTCATAGAAGAAAGAGACCCTGAAAAGATAGGAATAAATATTTCAGAGATCTGGGGGCATGCCGATGGTTTAGTTGTTACAGATCACGAGGAAATGAAAGCTGCGATCGGTGAAGAATATGCAAACCGCTTGGTCTCTGCTGAGAAGCTTGCAGTAGGCTGGCTTGAAACACGTACTCAAAAAGAGATGCAGATCTATCCGCAAATTGTCCGGATTGCACATGATATCATTGCAGAAGGATTCTCGGATAAAGTTATACAACCGGGTGTAACAACCACCGAGGATGTTGTATGGTGGTATCGGGAGAAGATCAGGGAACTGAAGTTGATCACATGGTTTCACCCCAGTGTATCTATTCAGCGAGCTGATCCGGAATCCTTTGATCATCTAAGAACCTTTGATAGTCGTCCAGGTGAGAATGTCATCATTCCCGGTGACTTGCTGCACGTAGATTTCGGGATCAAATACCTTCGCTTGAATACAGATACCCAGCAGCACGCATATGTACTGCGTCCCGGTGAAACAGAAGTGCCCGAATATCTCCGTAAAGCATTTGAAAATGGAAATCGTGTACAGGATATATTTACCAACAATTTCAGAGAAGGACGTACCGGGAATGAAGTACTTAAAATGTCTCGTGAACAAGCCATTGAAGAGGGATTGAAGCCGAGTATTTATACTCATCCGTTAGGATATCACGGTCACGCTGCTGGAACCACATTAGGAATGTGGGATGCCCAGGATGGCGTGCCGGGAGATGGTGACTACCCGCTACATTTGAACACAGCTTATTCCATTGAATTGAATGCGGCCACCTATATAGAAGAATGGGGTAAAGAGATCCGCATTATGCTGGAAGAAGATGCTTTCTTTGATGAGACTGGTGTCTGGTATATTGATGGCCGACAGCGTGAGATCATGACTGTACCTCGTGTGCCTGCTAAACAGTAAAGTAGACCACCTGTTAATGCAATACAGTCTACGGTCTTGATATCTTTTTAAATCTTTTGGGAGCATCTGCTATAATCTGTAAAATCAGTTAGAGTAAAATGGAGTTCAATAGTTTAGAAGAAAAGATAAGTCATGCAAGGAGTATTTCTGAATCGTTACCTGACTTGAATGTAGATTTCAGAAAGCTACTGAAAAGAGGTATTGGGACCGAAAAGGTATATCTGACCTACAGGGATGAAAGTCAGAATAGAACAGAGATAACCTATCGTGGGTTCTATGAGTATGTGTTGAATACAGCAAGATTTTATCAGTCTAAAGGACTCCAGCCAGGGGATAAAATTGCCACTATTTCCCATAACCACTGGCATACCGTGGTGCATTATTTTGCGGCCTGGTTTTGTGGATTGGTGGTGGTGCCGGTAAATCTTGGAGAAGATGATAATCGCATTACCTACATTCTGGAAAACGCAGAAGTGAAGTTAGTACTGGTCAGAGATGAATATGCAGAACGAATTCAGTCTGTCATTGGCGAAAATGAACAGCTTGGCAACATAGAAGTGGTTATATGTGATGAATCCGTTGATTCTTTTTCCACACAAGACGGCGAGCTACGGGAAGCAAAGATCAATATTGAATCAGAAGCGCTGATCGTATTTACCTCCGGTACCACCGGGAACCCCAAAGGAGTTGTTTTAACTCAGCGTAATCTACTGGAAGATGCCCGAGCGGTCAGTCAATGGTATAACATTGATGGTCAAACAAAAATGATGTGTGTTTTACCCATTCATCATGTGAATGGCACGGTGGTGACCATGGTCACGCCGTTTTTTGTGGGCGGATCCACGGTGTTGAATAAGAAGTTCAGTGCTGGAGGTTTTTTCAAAGCCATTGAAGAAGAGCAGGTTCATATCGTTAGTGTAGTGCCGACCTTGCTGCAGTATCTAACCAACTACTATGAAGGAAAGGATGCTCCCGGATCGAAGCAGTTTCGCCATATCATTTGCGGGGCGGGGCCGCTGACAGTGAAAGTGGCTCAGAACTTTGAGGAGAAATTCGGCATTCCCATCATTCATGGATATGGACTTTCGGAAACCACATGCTATTCCTGCTTTATTCCGGTAGATCAGCCCAAAAAAGAACACAATAAATGGATGCGGGATTTTAGCTATCCAAGTATTGGAATCCCGGTTTCTGCCAACGAGATGGACATTCAGGATGAACAAGGTAATTCCCTGCCGGAATGCGAAAGGGGAGAAATTATCATCCGCGGAGTCAATGTGATGAAAGGATACTTCAATAACAGGGAAGCGAATGAGTCAGCATTTAAAAATGGCTGGTTTCGAAGCGGGGATGAAGGCTTCATCAAAAAAGACAAAGAGGGTAATCCTTACTTTTTCATTACGGGAAGGCTGAAAGAGCTGATCATTCGCGGGGGCATTAACCTGGCTCCATTGGAAATTGATGAAGTGATCAATAAAGCCCCGGGTGTAAAAGCCGGAATTGCGGTGGGATTTGAAAACGACTGGTACGGAGAGGAAGTCGGTGCGTATGTGCAGCTCAAAGAAGAAGCGGAGCAAGACGAAGAAGCTATTTTAGAGTATTTCCGGGCACATCTGCCATTTTCAAAGTCACCCAAGGTGGTTGTATTTGGGGAAGAACTTCCGGTAACCTCCACCGGTAAGTATCAGCGACTCAAAGTGGCGCATTTGTTTGACGAATGGAAAGAGATACAGTTTAAAAAAAATGAATAATTTTAAATGTTGAATGTTAAATAGCTCTCTCATTTAACATTCAACATTTTGTATTTAAAATTACCTATTCACTACCGCAAGCGTACAACGCGAAGTACAAACCAACTTATCCCGTTTATCCCGTATTTCGCATTCCCAAACCTGTATCTTTCTCCCGGTGTTAATAGGCCTAGCGGTCCCGGTAACTTTTCCTCCCATTTTCACCGACCGGATATGATTGGCATTGATCTCAACTCCTACCACAGTTTTGTCCATACCTTCGAGCAAAAACCATCCACCGACTGAGCACAATGTTTCAGCTAATGCAACTGAGGCTCCACCATGCAATACTCCAAATGGCTGTACAGAATTTTCATTCACCGGCATGTTTGCAACAATTTTATCTTTTGAGAGATGCTCAAATTCTATCCCAAGAGCATGCCCCATGTGCTTATGCTCAAAGTTGAAGTAGATTTTAGCTTTTTCTTTTAATGAATCATCAACAAACATAAAACTTGAATTTGATTAACGGTGTTAAGTTATTAAAATAAAGGTATGGAATCGCTTTCAAATGAAAGATGAAAGTGTATCTTATTCAATATCCGTGAACATGATAGGAAAATATTATGAAATACGAACCGACCACTATTTTATCAATTGTTGAACAAGGCTACGAGAAAAACCATACGGGAATCTATTCTGCAGTAAAGCGAGACGGCGAATGGATCGAGACTTCTATTGATGACTTTAGACAAATGGTTAGAGACCTTGCCCTTGGACTGTATGAATTAGGGGTCCGGAAAGGAGATAAAGTTTCTCTGCACGCAGAGAATTCAACAGAGTGGTTGGTTATTGATCAGGCTATTCTTTCTGTCGGTGCCGCGGTAGTTCCTATCTACACAACCCAGCCTGGAGAGCAGATCAAGTACATTCTGGAGAATTCAGAATCTAAAGTTCATTTTGTTTCAAATGATGAGGTGTTTGCAGAGATAAAGCCTCTTATTAAAGAGGTTGAAAGTGTTAAGGCTATTATTTCGATCCTGGGTTCTGATCATAAGAAGCTGCGTACTTTTGATGATATCCTTGAGTTGGGACATAAGAAAGGAGAGGAAGACCCGGCTTTATTTGAGAAGCTCAGAAATGAGGTTGAACCTGAAGACTTAGCTACACTTATTTATACATCGGGTACCACCGGAGTGCCAAAAGGGGTTATGCTTACGCACCATAATATTGCAAGTAACGCGCTGGCAGCACATGAAATATTCCCATTTGATACAGATGATTATGAAACGCCAAAAGTACTTTCCTACTTACCACTGGCCCATATGTTTGAGCGGACAGCATCCTATATATATGCTTATGTAGGTGTCCCTCCTTATTATATCGAAGATGTAGAAGATATTCGTGATGACTTTGCCAGTGTAAAACCCATCTACTTGGTCACAGTTCCCCGATTGCTTGAGAAGATCGTTACCGGTATCAAAGTAAAAGGGCAGGAGATGAGCGGACTTAAAAAACAACTTTACTATTGGGCAGTGAATTTGGCAGAAGAGTACGACCCGGAAAACCCTCCGGCTAAATGGAAATGGAAAATAGCTGATAAACTGGTGTACGCAAAGATAAGAGAATTATTCGGCGGACGAATGGTTGGATTTAATGTAGGGGGAGCCGCACTTTCACCAAATATTGCTCGGTTTATAAATGGGATCGGAATTTATTGCGGATTGGGATATGGTCTTACAGAAACCTCACCTGTATTAACGGGCCCTCCAAAAGGAGAGCTTAGGATCGGATCTTCCGGAAAGGCCATTACCGATGTAGAGCTCAAGATTGCCGAAGATGGCGAAATTTTGGCCAGAGGCCCCTATATCATGAAGGGATATTACAAAATGCCTGAGAAGACGGATGAAGCGATCGACTGCGAAGGTTGGTTTCACACGGGCGATATCGGTCATTTGGATGAGGACGGTTGGCTTTTTGTGACGGATCGAAAGAAATCTTTATTCAAATTATCTACCGGAAAGTATGTAGCTCCTCAGCCAATAGAGAATGCCTTGGTAAACAGTGGCTTCATAGAGCAAGCTGTAGTGGTTGGCAGTGAACATAAATTTTGTGGAGCGCTTATCGTACCGAATTGGGAAAACATGAAGAAGAGATTCAAAACTAAGGGATATGAATTTCCTGAGGAGAATATCACTGAAAATGAGTATGTGATCAAAAGGATTGAAAAAGAAGTGGAAAAGGTAAATGCTGATCTTTCAAAATGGGAAAAAGTAAAAAGGTTTAAGCTTCTGGAAGATCAATTTACCATTGAAGATGGAGAGATAACTCCTACACTGAAGGTGAAGCGAAATGTGATCAATGAAAAATATAAAGAGCAGATCGATGCTATTTATGCCGATGAGGATACATAAGTTCTCCGGAATTTTACTGATCAGTACGGAGAGAGACGAGTCATAATTCAAACACGAAATTAAGAGATTAGAAATGAGTACTGGAAAATATGCCATCAAGAAAGTAGCAGTTTTAGGTTCAGGAGTTATGGGAAGCCAAATTGCAGCCCATTGCATCAATGCAGGACTCGATGTGGTTCTGCTCGATCTGAAATCAGATGATGAGGGCAGGCCTAACAAAATGGCAGAAGAGAGCCTTCAAAAAGCCTCCAAAATGAAACCTGCTCCTTTTGGGAAACCTGATTTTGCCCAGCGAATTGAGATAGGAAATTTCGAAGACGATTTTGATAAATTAAAGGATGCAGACTGGATCTGTGAGGTGATCATCGAAAGAATGGACATCAAGAAAGACATGATGTCTCGTATTGATGACATCCGAAAACCGGAAACGATCGTGAGTTCCAACACTTCAGGACTTCCGATCAGCGAAATTGGAGAAGATTGCAGTGAAGAGCTGAAAGCACATTTTCTGGGAACGCATTTCTTTAATCCCCCGCGGTATATGAAGTTGTTGGAAGTGATCCCAACTGAATCTACTTCGGATGAAGTCACAGAATTCATGCATCGTTTCTGCGAAAAAACGCTCGGCAAAGGAGTGGTGATTTGTAAAGACACACCTAACTTCATCGCTAACCGGGTCGGGATACTTTCCATTGCGAATATCATGCCCTATTTCTTTAATAATGAATTCCGGGCGGAAGAAATTGACCTGCTAACCGGAACACTTACCGGTTATTCTAAAGCAGCAACTTTCCGGACTGCTGATATGGCCGGACTGGATGTAACCAATCACGTAGCAAAAAACCTAAACCCTTCCATTCCGGATGATGAAATGCAGGAGACCTTCAACCTACCTGATGAATTCCAGAAAATGGTAGACGAGGGAATGATCGGAAATAAAGCCGGTAAAGGATTTTATACCAAGAAGGATGGGGAATATCTGGTGCTCAACTCAGAGACGTTTGAGTATGAGTCGCAGCAGAAGATGGAAGACCCGGTCTTGCAAGAGGCAAATGATATCAAAGACACGGCAGATCGTCTCAAGTTCCTGGTGAATTCAGATAGTAAGATCGGTGATTTTCTCTGGAACGTACATCGCGACCTATTAATGTATGCAGCAAACAGGATTCCTGAAATAACGGATTCACCACTTTCTATAGATCGTGCCATGCAGTCGGGTTTTAATTGGGAAATGGGGCCGTTTGAACGCTGGGATGCTTTAGGCATTAAGGAAACAGCTGATAGGATTGAAAGGGAAGGAAAAGAAGTTCCGAATGTCATTAAAGAAATGTTGGATGCCGGGATCACTTCCTTTTACAAAAATGGAAAAGTGTATGACCCGGTCTCCAAATCTATGACTGAAGTTCCACCGGAAGCTAAGAGTGAGATAAAGGTTGAGGAACTTCGAAAAGAGCGTACACCAATATTGGAAAATGACAGCGTCGCTCTTCATGATATGGGTGATGGGGTAGCATTATTTGAGTTCCACACACCTCATTCTACTCTGGGTGCAGAGTTGGTGAGATCTCTGTATCGATCACTCGATATAGTTAAGAAGGATTTTAACGCTTTAGTGATCAGCCATGATGCTGAGAATTTTGCTTTTGGAGCGAATCTAAAAGAAGCATTGGCAGCTAAGCAAAATGATGATTGGGACAGTGTGGTTGAAGCAGTTGAGAATTTCCAAAAAACTGCAGTCGCATTGCGATATGCTCCTTTCCCCATAGTTGCAGCACCATTTGGAAAAACATTGGGTGGCGGTGTAGAATTTTGTCTCTATGCTGATAAAGTGGTTGCACACCATGAATTATATATGGGATTGGTGGAAGTAGGCGTAGGGTTGATCCCTGCCGGAGGAGGAACTACAGAATTACTTCGGCGTGCAATGAATAAACTTGAGGGGGAAGCGGATCCGCTGCCTTTCATTCGCGAGGTATTTAAAAGAATCGGAATGGCAAAAGTCTCTGAAAGTGCACATCTGGCTAAAGAACTGGGCTATCTCAGAAATTCCGATACCATCGTCATGAATCGTGATCTGCTTATCAAAACTGCAAAAGAAGAAGCACTGAACCTGGTTCAGGCCGGGTACCGATCTCCCGCAGAAACGCCAATCAAAGTATTGGGTAAAACAGCTCTTGCTGCCATGAAATTAATGCTGCATGTAATGCATGAAGGGAAGTTTATTACCGATTACGATCAGGTAGTAGCAGAACGTGTTGCTTATGTACTGGCAGGTGGTGATTTAAGTGAAGAACAGGAAGTTCCGGAATCTTATCTCTTGAAATTAGAAAGGGAAGCCATCCTTGAGTGTCTACGGGACGACAGAACCTTAGCCAGGATGGAACACATGTTGAAAAAGGGGAAACCTCTTAGAAATTAGTTTTTAGTAGTGAGTATTGAGAAATGAGTTTGTAATGAATAAATATAAAAATTTAGAGATTTGGCAAAGATCTGTAGCATTGGCTACGGAAGTTTATTCAGCAACAAAATCATTTCCAAAAGAAGAGAAGTATGGAATTACTTCCCAGATAAGAAGATGCTCTGTATCTGTTCCTTCAAATATTGCTGAGGGGGCAGGAAGAGGAAGTAAAAAAGAATTTAAACGATTTCTGAATATTGCATATGGCTCTATTTATGAATTAGAAACTCAATTGTTGATCTCCAGAAATTTAGATTATTTAAATGAGCAAACGCATAAAAAATTGTCAGAAGAAATTGATCAAATTCAAAAAATGATCTATTCATTCTCGAAGAAATTGTAACTCAAACCTCATTACTCAAAACTCAATACTATTATGAGAGAAGCTTATATAGTTGCAGCAGCACGAACCGCTTGTGGGAAAGCTAATAAAGGATCGCTTCGGTTTACCCGCCCTGATTCAATGGGAGGAGCCGTGGTTAAAGACCTTTTGAAAAGAACAAATGGATTGGAAGCCGATAAGGTTGAGGATGTCATTATGGGGTGTGCATTCCCTGAGGCGTCTCAAGGATTGAATGTAGCGCGCCAAATTGCACTCTTGGGTGGATTGCCTGACTCGGTGCCCGGCGTGACTGTAAACCGCTTTTGTTCTTCAGGGTTGCAAACCATTGCAATGGCGGCTGAGCGCATTATGGCAGGCGGAGCAGATGTGATCATTGCCGGAGGAGTGGAGTCTATGAGTTTAGTACCTATGGGGGGAATGTCTGTTCAGCCGAATCCTGACTTGGTTGATAACAAACCCGGTGTTTATGTGAGTATGGGAATTACTGCAGAGAATGTAGCTGATAAATACGATGTAGGTCGGAAAGATCAGGATGAATTTGCATATCGAAGTCACCAGCGAGCGATCAATGCCTGGAAGGAAGGTAAGTTCGATGAGCAGATAACCCCGGTTGAAGTGAATGAAAAGAAAGTAACCGCTGATGGTGAAGTAGTTGAAAACTCATTTACCTTCAAACAAGATGAAGGTCCGCGGGCAGATACTTCGGTTGAAGCCTTGTCCGGATTACGTCCGGTGTTTAAGAACGGTGGTAGTGTTACAGCCGGAAATTCTTCGCAGATGAATGACGCTGCTGCAGGTGTTGTAGTCATGAGCGGTGAGATGGTGAAAAAACTTGGCCTGGAACCCATGGCTCGATATGTCGGATTCCAAGTGGCGGGAGTTGCCCCTGAAATTATGGGTATTGGCCCAATTGAAGCTGTTCCAAAAGTCCTGAGTAAAGCAGGATTGACATTATCGGATATTGATCTCATTGAGCTTAATGAAGCTTTTGCTTCACAATCTTTGGCTGTGATCCGGAAACTGGGATTAGACGAACAGATCACCAATGTAAATGGAGGGGCGATCGCTATGGGGCATCCCCTGGGCTGTACCGGTGCAAAACTTACCACACAGATCTTATATGAAATGAAAACCCGTAAATCCAAATATGGATTGGTAACAATGTGTATCGGTGGAGGAATGGGTGCCGCAGGAATATTTGAAAATCTTTAATTGGGATGACAATTGACGAAAGACCAGTCACAATAGTCTGTGGTCAGTCGTCTTTGTCTTCCGTCATCAGGAAAAATTATGTTCAAAGAAGACACGCTATCAGGTAAAACTATACTAATAACCGGCGGTGGAAGTGGATTAGGTTTAGCCATGGCCAAAGCTTTTGCACATACCGGCGCCGATATTGCCATTTGTGGAAGAACTGAAGAAAAGCTTGAGAAAGCGGTAAAGGAGATCGAGAAAGAAAGAGATGGAGCTGTAGCCCGATACTATCAATGTGATGTCAGGGATTATGATGGAGTAACATCAATGTTTGAACAAATAATTGATGATTTTGGATCTTTGGAGGGTTTGGTAAATAATGCGGCAGGAAATTTTTTATCCGCCTCGGAAGATCTTAGCCCGGGTGGTTTTAAAGCCATCATAGATATTGTGCTTCACGGAAGCTTCAATTGTACCCATGTTTTTGGCAACTACCTGATCGATAATAAGAAAGAAGGCAATATCCTCAATATGGTAACAACCTATGCGGAAGGAACAGGTTGTGCGTTTGTGTTACCATCTGCTTGCGGAAAGGCCGGAGTTTTGGCCATGACCAGGTCGCTTGCCTTTGAATGGGCGGAATATGGTATTCGATTGAATGCAATAGCTCCGGGACCATTCCCAACTGAGGGTGCTTGGTCAAGGTTAGTTCCTAAAAAGGTTATGGAAAAGAAGTTTATTGAAAAGATTCCCTTAAAAAGAGTTGGCGAACCCGAAGAGCTTGCCAATCTTGCAGTATTTTTAATGTCTGATCTTTCCTCGTATATGACCGGTGAATGCGTGGTCATTGATGGAGGTGAAAGGCTTCAGGCAGGTCAGTTTAATTTTATCGACGGGTTAATGTCGCGAAGTAAACTGAAAAAGTTATTCAAAGCCATGAAGGCTAAGTAGCTATCTTTAAGAGATCAAGAATCCTACCATCATTGCGGTAGCGATAATTACGTAATAGAAACGTTTCACATTTCTGTCAGGCTTATTTAGCCCAAAGATGTTCTTAAAGATGTAGTGATCAAATCCTAATTTGTAATATTTTTCATATAATTTTGCTCTCATAGTGGCACCTCCTATTTTTTGGTGCTTTTTTTGTGTTCGCAGATCGTGGTCAGTTCTCTCGCTTATTGTTTTTTGGCAACAAGCTGTTGTTTGTCAACACTGACTAACATTCCGTCAATAATTGTTTCTACGGATAATTGCTCTCCCTTGTCAAAAGTGGAACGAGTGGTTACCTTATTTGAATTCAGGGCAAACAATGTCCATGTCCCGTGTGGTTTTAATGACTCTCCATCTCTCCAATATTGACCTTTCTGCACCACATTTCCTTCTTTATCCAAAAACTGAACATCGTAAATATTGGCATCAACTTTAGTCAATATTCGCTGATGTTTCTCATTGGTGATAGTTTGCTGTGCAAAAAGTCCGGTTGTTAAAACCAGTGCAAATAAAATTGTTGAGATAAATGTTTTCATAATATTTCTCCATGTTTGGACTACCCCAATGTTAAGGAATTGTTAAGAGAAAGTAAATGAATTGTTAATTAAAAGTTAACATTAAGTTAACATTGCGCTCAACGGAACTGTGAGAGCCGTTTTTGCAACTGATCTATTTGTAATGAAAGTTGGTAGGCATCGTAGGAGTTATAGGAAGTTTCCCGGTTCATTTGTACAGATTTCAGAAACATGAGTGCTGCTTTTTCTGCAGATTTTGCCGGATCAAAACCATGTTTTTCAAAAAACAGATGATCTCCGGAGTTAAGCCGTCCTATTCTGATCTCCTGGGTAGGTACGTTACATTCCAAAATTTCCTGGCGGTTAGAGGCAATACGTTGATGGTTATTTTCGGATGCGCCCGTATATATATTAATGTTAGCTGTAGCTCCATTTTCAAAACGAAGGAATATTTGAATGGCCACGGGATGTGTGTCCTGAAGATAAACTTGTTTTGCTTCCGCATGATGAATGCCGCTATCCATCCACTTCATACAAAGTCCGAGTTCATCGATCCAGAAGTGACGGAATTCATCTTCTGAATTCATGAATTGTGTATAATTGATTGCTCTCCGTATGCTTAAGAATGAAGGCCGGTGTATGCGATCCATCATCCATTGAGTAGCAGGGGCTAAGGTCGGCCAGTGAGAAAATTGAACATGAACCCCTGCTTCCTTCGTAGCACGGTATATCTTCTCTAATTTAGCTGTATCGGTAGGCTGCTTGGAGATAAGGAAGCAATTCAATCCCTGACGAATACCCTCCAATAAAATATCCAGGTTTTGATCGGATTCATCGACAAGGAAACAAGCATCCACTTCACCAACTTCTTGTATGTGAGGGCAAAGCTCTACTTCGCGAACAATCTGATGAGGCCGAAGATGTTGTTCCCAGGCTACAGCACGTTTCGCATCTCCTACAATTCCAACTTTCATAAGCTAACCATGATTGATTGGAGCTCAAGATGCTAAGGAGCGATGAATTTTACAAGAGTAGCCTTAGTCAGGCATTACAATAGCTAATATAAAATAAGCAAGTACAGCCGTTCCAAAACTTGAAACAAGGATCAATGCAAAAATAATACGAACCAGGGTAGCATCCCATCCAAGATATTCGGCAAAGCCTCCGCAAACGCCTGCAAGCATTTTGTCGGTACGTGATTTTCTGAGTTTAGCTGGCATGATGATAGAATTAGTTTGATTATAATCTACCGTGTTGGTACGCCATATAAAAACAGATGTTGCAAAAAAGTTCAATAAAAAAGCGAAGCCCTTAAAGCTTCGCTTTTGAATAGGTAAGGATTCTGATTTAATTGTTTTCCTCAGGAGGAGGTGGGGGTGTTGATTCGGTTGAGCTATAATTTGAATCTTCAAGTCTGAAATTGATTGACATAGCATATTGAACTCTCACGGCCTTACCCCGTTGAATTCCCGGTTCAAATTTCGATTGCTGAACCACCCTTAGTGCCTCCTCATCGGCACCGCCGCCAATTCCGCGAACTACCCGGGCATTTTCTACATCCCCATTTTCATTCACAATGAACTGAACAGTTACGCGGCCTTCAATACCGGCTCGGCGTGCCATTTGAGGATATTCTAATTTTGCATGAAGGCCAGCCATACCGCCAATGAGTTTGGGCATTTCTTCGACCACTACAAAGTAATCTCCAAGGTCTTCATCAAATCCTTTTGTTGGTGCGGCTGGAGGTCTTGGAGGCATTGGGGCATTGGCATTTTCATTAGCAAAAAGCATAGGTCCAAAAGTGTTAGAAGCTCTTTCCAATGGGGGAACATGTTTAACCCATAGTGAAGAATTGGAAATGCCTGACAAGATTTCTGATGAAGAATTTAACTCTACATTCAGTTCATTGATCTTAAAGGAAATTTTATTCCCGGCAATTTTACCTGTTTTAATTGCTCCATCAAACTGTCGCGGTGCTATATTAAAGGCCCCATATTCTCCAGTCATGATTATTATTGATCCGAGGCCTCCGGCTGAGACGTTCTTTAAATTTTTATCATCCAAAGGAACTCCATTTACAGAAAGTTTTGCATCCTGAATGATAATTTGAGTGTTTTCTAGTTCTTCGTTAGATACATCTTCAGTCCCGCGTAAATCCGAGCAGGCAATGGGGAGGGTAATTCCAACGATCATCAGCAATAAGAAAGCGATGCTTTGCCGGAATGACGCTTTATGTAGTTTGTGATATTTCATGGTCTTGATCCGTTTTTTTAAGGTTGAGTTTTTGACCGCCATACTCACTGACAACCTTCCTACACCGTTGTTAAGCGGAACTAATTCATACAAGAGATTGGCGTAGGATTTTATGGAGAAGTCGGATCTGGAAAGTACTTCCTGGTCACAGGAAATTTCACGATAAGTATCAATTTCTTTATTACCATAACGGATGAGAGGATGAAACCAGAATAAGGACTCGATCATAGCCAGGGCAAGTTGCAATAGGTAATCACCCCGCTTGATGTGAGTAAGCTCATGCTGTAATGCCATTTCAAGTTTCTCGGGTTCATTCTGTAAGATCTTAGGAAGCACTATGATGGGGTGTTTCCACCCAAAGGTAAAAGGAACCAGCGGGTGATCATGAAAAGCGAGTTTTACAGAAGACATGCCGGGTAGGATGTGGGCTGAGATCTCCTGAGCATCCTTAACGTTAAGTTTCTTGTATAATGATTTAAGAGCTGTATAACTACGTATCAATCGCACAATCATACCAATTGAAATAAACGCTATAAGCAGTGTGCCCAGGCCGATAAGTAATGCCGGTTCCATCCAGTTAATGGCTACCGTTTCGGCTCCTGAATTACTTCCTCCTGGTACTATCTCAATAGGATTCTGAACCACAAAAAAAGCCGTTTCAATATTAGAAGAAGAAAACCAATTTGGGATGCTACTCATAATTGCAGATACTCCGATCCCAAAGGGTAACGAAAGCAATGCTGCAGTTCGAAGATGATAATGGAATAAAGGATTCATTCGCTCCCGGTTTCTCAAGACAAGAAAAGCGATTGTACAACAGATGGTCCATACCATAATGGGAAACCAAAATACATCAAGGCTCAGGTTCCCAATTTCTTTCAAATAGTAAATGATTTCGTACATTTCATTCCTCCATATTATCGATCATATTTCGTAATTCCTTCAGCTCGTCTTCGCTGATGTTCTCGCCCTTGACCAATGTCTGTACGAGGGCTGAGGTTGATCCCTTAAATACTTTGTCTATCAGTCCTGATACCAAACTGGACTGCACTTCCTGAGGATCTTTGCGGGCACTGTACACAAAAGTATTTCCGTCTTTGTAATACTTTAAGTACCCCTTGTCATTCAAATTCTTCATAATAGTCATGACCGTGGTATAGGCAACTTTGCGCTCTTTCAGGATGCGCTCTTTAACCTGGGCTACTGTGGCTTCACCTAATTCCCACACGTGGTGCAGGATTTCCATTTCCGATTCTCCAAGTGGTGTCAGTGATTTTCTCATAATAAAGCTGAATTAGTTGGTACTAATATAATAGTATTAAATTAAAAACCAAGAAAATATTTTGATATGGTCACAGGAACGCTTCTTTGTTGAAAATTCATTTCATAGATATGAGTAAAAAGACTTTTCTATCACATATCGAGGACAAAATTTCTAAACCAAGTTTGAATGAACATGAAAATGCCGTATTCATTTTACATGATCAGTTGAACCTTGATGCCTGGCCAAGCCGGGTCCGGGAAGAAAAACCCCTGCTCATTTTTATTGAATCAGCTGCCAAGGGAAATGCTCTTCCATATCATAAAAAGAAACTGGTATATCTGCTCAGCAGTATGCGTCATTTTGCTCTTGAATGTGCAGAAGCGGGATTCCCGGTTCATTATCATTCCACGCAAAACCATTATGATCATGTTTTAAAGGATCTTTTGTCCGTAAATGGGGATCTTAACCTGACTTTTATGACTCCATCCGAATGGGATTCTAGGGAGCGACTTAGAAAAGTCAGGACTGAGTATGAAGGCCGGGTAGAAGAAATCTCGAATAATTTTTTCTTTGCAAATCCTGAAGAATACAAAGATCGCGTGAAAGACGGCTGGCTGATGGAGTATTTCTATCGTGAAATGCGACGAAAGACCGGATACTTGATGAATGGGGAAAACCCTGAAGGGGGAGAGTGGAATTATGATGACAAGAATAGGGAGAAGCTTCCCGAAGGATATCCCGTTCCGGCCATTGCAGAAACCAAGCCGGATGAGATCACCAAAGAAGTGATAGAAATGGTGGAAGAATGGTTTCCTGATCATTTCGGCAAGAGTGAAATCTTTACGTATGCTGTAACTCGAAGACAAGCTTTATATCGACTTAATGAATTTATTGAAGAGCGCTTGGATGAATTTGGTCCATATGAAGATGCTATGGTGCAGGGGAAATATGATCTATTTCATTCCCAACTATCTGTTTACTTGAATAATGGTTTGATTCTCCCCAAGGAGGCCTGCGATAAAGCAGTAGAAGCGTACGAAAATGATAATGCCCGACTCAATTCTGTGGAAGGGTTTATAAGGCAGATCATTGGTTGGCGAGAGTATGTTCGGGTGTATTATGAAGCCATGATGCCGGATGTTCGTGAAGTCAATCACTTTAATTTCACCAAAAAGCTACCGGAGATGTATTGGTCGGGGCAGACGAAGATGAACTGCATGAGTGAATGCCTGAAACCCGTGATCGATGACGGATATTCGCATCATATTCAAAGGCTGATGGTATTGAGTAATTTCAGCAATCTTACTGAGATCGATCCGAGGGAATTGAATGATTGGTTTCATTTTGCTTATGTGGATGCGTATGAATGGGTTGTTTTGCCCAATGTGCTGGGGATGTCCACCTTTGCAGATGGCGGGGTGTTGGCATCAAAACCTTATGTGAGCAGCGGTAATTACATCAACAAAATGAGTAATTACTGCAAACATTGTGACTACAAGATCAGCAAAAAGACCGGAGAAGACGCCTGTCCGTTTAACTATCTATACTGGAATTTCATTGATAAACAGCGGGAGACTTTCAGCCAAAACGGCCGGGCAAATTTTATGGTGAATATGTTTGATAAGAAGAGCGAGGAGGATAAAAAAGCTATCCTGAACAGTTCGGATATGTTTATCAAGACTTTGGAGACTATGTGATTGTTTGCTTTAAATAAAGAATTTGCTCTTATTCTGTAAAACAGAACTAAAAAATTGTTTTATGGACAGAGAAACAAAGCTGTTGATCGGGGGATTAGTTATTGCCGGTATCGGCTTCTTTATTCCGCTTTATTCCGCTTTATTTCGGGAAGGTTTGGATCGCTTTATTTATTGCTTTGCTAACCGGGGTGATTTTCATGGGGCGCCTGTTAAGTCTTAGCGAAGATAAATTTGAATCCGTTTGGTCTTATCGTACAATTTACGGCTTGGTGGCATTAATTGTTCTTTTCAATGCCATAGCATTTGCACATCATTATGCGAATAAAGATTTTCAGCTTAATACACTGCTTGAGATTCGAAAGACCATTGATGTAGGAACAACCAAAGCAGATGTTCAAGAGAAGTTGGTTTATGTGTTGGCACAATATCATCAGAACGAAAGGGAGTCCGTTGTGGAAACTTTTCGGGATTATATGTCTGAACAACTTGGGGAAGAGGGAATATATATCTCAGATTTTGACCTAAGAAAATCTGATCTGGAAGATTCAAGTGTTAAACAGGATTCAGAGGATAACATTAACCACTTCTATGAAATTGATGAGGAAAATGATGCAATCAGAATAATTGTAGTTTCTGAAGTTTCATTGGGTGATGATCCTGATTACGAAAACTACGACGGTCTACTAGGTCAGTTTGAAATGGAATTTATATTAAATGAAGAGGGGGTGCGATATGAAGTTCTCAATTAGAAGAATAAACGAATGGCTGATCGTGCTTGGCATTGTGATTCTGTTGCCTATGTCTTTTATGTATGTTCAGCAAGATCTGGATCTATTACCACAAGACAGTCACTATCTATTTAACATGCATCCTTCTACAAGCATTTTGGCAGTCAGTACACTGGATGCAATAGCAATTTTTAGAGGTGAAGAGCCGCAGGGTTATTCCACAAATTGGTACACGGTTTCCATGTACTTCAACGTAGTGCTTTATCTTATGATCGGCCCTTTTTTATTGTATAAGGGTTTTAAACGATCCAAAGATTATGAAAATAGAACGAAACCCTGGTATTGGTATATTGGAGGAGCTATATGTATGGGTGTTTTATTCATGGCACCAGTTGAGCTGATGCACCTGAAGGTATTTGAAAACACTAAGGAAAGTGCAACTATAAGTAGGGAAAAAGATCTGCTGCGGTTGGAGTTGGCGAAAGTAGGATTCGCTACAGCTCAGCATGAGATCGTTGAAAACGGAATAAATGATACTTTCAGAGTCGAAGACCTTCAGTTGAATGATATCAAATATAGTTATTCTGTTGAGGGAACTCCTTCTGATACGCTGATAATAATAGCTGCATCAGATCCGGAGATCTCAAATCATAAATTTTGGATGGAAGTAAGACCTTACAATAAAGGTGTACTAAAAATTCGGAATTAGTTGTATTTCAAATTGGTTTGCTGAAGAAGAAAACAAACCATTATGAAAAACATCAATAGCTACCGAAAGTTTAAGCGAAACGATAAAGAGGTAAATCCGGATGGGGAATATATTCTCTACTGGATGCAGATCAACCGGCGCCTTCAGTACAATTATGCATTGGAATATGCCGTTGCGCTTGCCAATAAATACGATAAACCCCTGCTGATCTACGAAAGTGTAATGGTGAACTACCCATGGGCCAGCGACAGGTTTCATGCCTTTTTACTGGAAGGTATGAAGGAGCATTTGCATGAATTGAAAGATACAGATGTAAATCACTATTGTTACGCTGAACAGGAAGCCGGTACAGTGGAGCAATCATTCTATGATTTGGCAGAAAATGCTGTGGCTGTTGTTGCTGATGAGTATCCGGTCTATATCATTCGGGAAAACAACGAGATAATGGCGGATGAAATTGATGTTTTATACATCTCTGTCGACTCAAATGGGATCATTCCGCTGGGCATCACCGATAAAGATCCTTATTCAGCTTATCTGTTCCGAAAGGTGATGCAAAAGCATTTCCTGGAAGCCTACACCCATCCACCAAAAAAAGATCCAATAGACGATCTTGAAAATCATAAAAAAACCAAATTGCCAGATGGCTTTGAAGAAAAATACCCCAGAGCGGATAAGATATTAGAGGATATACCCGGATTTATCTCAGAATTGGATATTGATCACGAGATCGGCATCACTGAAAAAAAAGGAACTCGGCAATATGCACTTGGGAAACTTGGTGATTTCATAGCACATGGATTGAGCCGGTATGACGAAGAACGAAACGATCCCGATGCAGATGCGGCAAGTGGATTGAGCCCATGGCTGCATTTTGGATTGATCAGTGAATATGAGATCGTTAAAGCGGTATTGGATCATCAGCCGAAAGGTTGGGATCTGGATGACATTACCCCAAACAACGGGAAAAACTCAGGCTTCTTCAATGGAGACCCAAATGTGGAAAGTTTCCTGGATGAAGTGATCACCTGGCGTGAGGTGGGGTTTCATTTCGCTCATCACCGGCCGGATTATGATCAGTTTGAAAGTTTACCTGATTGGGTTCTGAAGACACTAAGCAAGCATCAGGATGATGAACGGGAATGGGTGTATGAGCTGGAAGAATTTGCTCAGTCCAAAACCCATGATGAAATCTGGAATGCAGCCCAAACCCAGCTTCGGCAAACAGGGATCATGCAGAATTATCTGCGAATGCTTTGGGGAAAGAAGATCATAGAGTGGACCAAAGATTATAGGACCGCTCTGGATTATATGATCGAATTGAATAACCGTTATGCATTAGATGGGCGAGATCCCAATAGCTATTCAGGAATTTTCTGGTGTTTTGGGCGGTTCGATCGTGCCTGGCAAGAACGCCCCATCTATGGAAAACTGCGCTACATGACGAGCGACTCAACCCGCAAAAAATTAAAACTGGATCGGTATCTGGATAAATATGGGAGTCAGAAGTCGTTGTTGTAGTAAGAACTCAGAACTCAGAATTCAGTAGCATGAAATCCGGGTTCTGACTAATGAATTCCGAATACTTCTTTCCTTTAAAACACATATCTTACATATACTTTTCAATCATTCTGAAAACCCTTTCATGGATCTGTTCGAAGAAAAAAAATCCGGTGCTTCACAATCTTTATCACAGAAAGATAATCCACAGTACAGCGAGCCTTTAGCAACCCGAATGCGCCCGCAGTCACTGGACGAATTTGCCGGGCAAGAACATTTGGTAGGAGAGGGGAAAATGTTACAGCGAATGATTGAGAGTGGGATCATCGGTTCGCTCATTTTTTATGGTCCGCCAAGTTCAGGGAAGACTACTTTGGCACATGTGATCTCGAGAGAAATTAAAGCACAGTTCGAAGTCATTAATGCGGTATTGGATGGGATCAAAGAGTTAAGAAATGTAGTAGACAAGGCTGAAAAGCTTAGGAAACTGAACGGGCGAAAAACCATTCTTTTTGTGGATGAAATTCACCGCTGGAACAAAGCTCAGCAGGATGCACTTTTACCTCACTTAGAATCTGGTATTATCACTTTGGTGGGTGCTACGACAGAAAACCCGTTTTATTCATTGGTAAATCCGTTGCTTTCCAGGTGTCAGCTTTTTGAACTTCACCCCTTAACCATGGATGAAGTGAAACTAATGCTGAATCGAGCGCTGGAAGATGAAGAAAGAGGGCTCGGAAAAAATGATATTGAGGTGACAGAAGATGCCTTCAACCACCTTGCAGAAATGGCCGGTGGGGACATCCGAAATGCATTGAATGCGCTGGAGGTTGCCGTACTTTCAAGCAAACCTGATGAGGATGGAAAGATCACTATTGACCTTAGTGTTGCCAAAGAAAGTATTCAGCGGAGAAATATACGCTATGACAGAACCGGGGATGAGCATTATCACTATGCCTCAGCTTTTATCAAATCAATGCGAGGCTCCGATCCTGATGCCGCTTTGTACTGGATGAATGCGATGTTGGAAGGCGGGGATGATCCGAATTTCATATTCAGGCGATTACTCATCTTTGCCAGTGAAGATGTTGGATTGGCTGAGCCAAACGCTATAACCATTGTGAATTCCTGTCAGGAAGCATTTATGAAATGTGGGATGCCGGAAGGAATGTATTTTTTATCCCATGCTTGTCTGTATCTGAGTACTTGTCCTAAGAGTAACAGCACAAAAGCGATTTTTGAAGTGAATAGGGAGATCAGTGATCGGGGCGTGAAGGATATCCCCCCTTATCTTAAAGACAAAACGGCAAACAAGTTGGGAGCTAAACATCTTGGGGTTGAAAATGCCTCTGATGAATATAAGTACCCACATGATCATCCTAATAATTGGGTTGATCAGCAGTATTTGCCGGAATCTTTAAAAAATAAGAAATGGTATAAAGCGGGTAATCAGGGGAGAGAAGCATTGCTCTGGAAAAAGTGGCAGGAGATCAAGAAAAGCAAAGGAGAAACAGATAGTTAGGTGTCGGCATTCGTTGATTTATAGATGAGTCTTGTCACATATCTTTAAATAGTTGGATTAAATAAATGCTATTGAAAGCTTTATTATTCAAGAAATTACTTCTCATTTAGAAAAATCAGTGAGGCTCTTTTATTTTTTAAAAAAAAAGTTTATTTAGAAATTTATAATGGTAAAGGAGTCAAGATAGATTATCATTTGCACTAACTTCAATTTTTTCAAATAAATAATGAGGTATATATGCAACGATTACTACTGTTTATATGTGTTCTTGGAACATTTCTTTTCACAATCTTGGGATCAGCCCAAGCACAACAACGTACTATTACAGGTACGGTAACGGAAGCGGAAACCAATGAACCCCTTCCAGGTGTTAACGTATTTGTCAATAATACAAACATAGGTACGTCTACAAACGAGAATGGGGGGTATTCTCTTTCAAGAGTACCTGCAGATGCTGACTCTTTGATTTTTTCATTTGTTGGTTTCCAGCGTTTAGCCGTATCTATTGGCAGCCGTTCTGAAATAAATGTAACACTTCAACCCACGATTCAGTCATTAAGTGATGTGGTGGTTACATCTTTTGGAATTGAGCAAGAGCGAAAAGAACTGGGATATTCTACCCAGCAAATCGACAGCGAAAACTTAACCGTCGGCAATCAAACAAATATGGTGAATGCTTTGAGTGGAAAAGTTTCAGGTGTAGAAATTACCAATACAGGAGGTGCTCCCGGACGGAGTTCCCGCATTGTAATACGTGGGGTAAACTCCTTGGATCCCGGCGCAAATAATCAGCCATTGTTTGTTGTTGATGGTGTGCCGATTGATAACTCTACCATTGAGTCTTCCGGAACACCTCGCGGAATGAGTAATCGTGCTGCAGACCTTAACCCAAATGATATAAAATCAGTAAATATTCTTAAAGGATCGGCCGCAACAGCACTTTACGGAGTAAGAGCTGCTAATGGTGCGGTGATTATTACGACAAAGAGAGGGCAAGCCGGTGAAACGCAGATCAATTTGAACAGTACCGTAGGGTTCGATCGTATTAATGCCTATCCTGAATTTCAGGAAGTTTACGGGCAAGGTTTTTCATTCCAGCATCAGCCGGAAAGTTTTTGGCCTAACTGGGGGGCAAAAATTGAAGATGTACGCGAAAATATTAATCCTGACTGGCAGTATTACGATATATGGCGTGATGCTGCACAAACAGGGGTACAGCTCGATAATTCAATAAATGTATCCGGTGGTAATGAAAACGCAACTTACTATGCATCAGTTTCAAACCTTCAGCATGAAGGTGTACTGCCTTATGGAAATTGGGACAGGACGTCAGTAAGATTATCCGGAGACATTTCTCCCCGAGAAAACCTCACGGTTCGAGCATCAGCAAATTATATAAATTCCGGCGGAAATCGTGTTTTAGGTGATCGTTTCATGGAATCCATGATGTATTGGGCTCCAACCAAGGATGTTACCAATTTTGAAAAAGAAAATGGTACCATGCGTGGTTATTATAATAATGAAGGTTCTGGGAATAACCCGATATATCAGGCTAAACATTGGACTTATGAAGATGATGTAAACCGAATGGTGGGAAATGTGACTTTAAATTACAATCCTACAGAATGGTTTAATGTACTATATACACTTGGATCAGATTATTATAGTGATCAGCGTACCGAAATTATTCCCGGTCCCAGAGGAGTGGAGAATGAAAATGTAGTAAGCAGTACAGGTGCAATAGAAGAAACCCGCATAAACAGCCGTGACCTTAATTCAACATTGAATCTTACTTTTAGAAAGGATGTGACGGAAAAAGTAAGTACCAGGCTTCGTGTAGGTAACGACATATTTGATAGAAGCTTTAATAATGTAGTTTCTACTGGAAGTGATTTTGTAACCCCGCTTTTCTATCATCTGAGTAACGTAAGGGACATCTCCTTAAGTCAGACTATTCGTCAGCGTCGTCTTATAGGTGCTTATGGTGACTTGATGATTGATTATGATAATTTCCTTTATTTAAACCTGACAGGCCGTAACGATTGGTCATCAACTTTACCGGAAGATAACCGATCCTTCTTTTACCCATCCGCAAATATTGGGTTTACCTTCAGTGACATAATGGATCTCCCGGATTATGTTACTTACGGAAAATTGAGAACTTCTTATTCTGTGGTAGGTAAAGATGCTCCCGTTTATGCAACAAGTAATACTTATAACACCCCTAGCCAATTTCCTTTAGGTGGTCAGGTAGGCTTTACTCGTTCTAATATTCGGGGTAGTGCTGACCTTAAACCGGAACAAACAACGACTCTTGAATTAGGTACTGATTTAAGGTTTTTGGATAATAGACTTAGATTTGACTTTACCTGGTATAAATCAAACAGTAGAGACCAAATATTTGATGTGCCAATTTCTAATGCAACCGGATATACCCGAATAATTACTAATGCCGGTGAAATTGAAAACAAAGGAATTGAGTTACAAATAGAAGGTCGACCTGTACAGACACGTGATTTTGTTTGGGATGTGGCAGTTAACTACAGTCAAAACAGAAGTGAAGTGGTTGAAATAGCAGAAGGCATTAATCAGATTTTACTGGGTTCCTCATATGGTTATGCCGGTAGTTCTGCTTCAATTCAACTTACCGAAGGTGATCCATTTGGTAATATATATGGCCGAAGCTATGAGCGATATTATGAATCAGGTGAACCGGAAGACAATATTTATCTTGATGAAGATCGCCCAATCGTTATTGGCGATGATGGTTTCCCTGTAGTTAATACGGATCAGAAAGTATTAGGGAATACACAGCCAGACTGGATTGGAAGCATTCGAAACGATTTTTCCTACAAAAATTTCAATATTTCCTTTTTGATTGATGCCAAGTGGGGACAAGATGTTTATAGTCAGTATGATAACTTCTTTACTGCCTTTGGAATCACAAAAAATACTCTGAATAGAGAAGATTACCATGTTTTTGAAGGTGTTACCGCTGATGGTCAGCCAAATACTCAGGAGGTATGGCTTGGTCAGGGGTTAGACCCTGAAGGCCGGATTGATCCGGGAACAGGTTCAGTTAGAGATTATGGAGCAGGGTATCATCGAAATGTGAAGCGAGGCTCAACCGAAGAATTTGTTCTTGATGCTTCTTATATCAAGTTGCGAAATATTCGGTTAGCTTATTCATTGCCACAGGATCTAGTCACTGATTTAGGGCTTCGCAGGGTTACGCTGTCTACTACGGCCACTAATATTATACTTTATACTCCTTTTAGCGGGTTTGACCCCGAATCACGTGCCGGAGGTGCTTCAACTAACGCACAAGGCTTTACTGCATTGGACTACCCCGGCGTGGCCAGTTTCTTTTTCTCGGTTAACCTTTCTCTATAAACATAAAACAGGATAAACCAATGAAGATATTTTCTAAACAAATTCTGATTTTTTGTATCACAACGGTATTCTTTTTAACCGGATGTGAGGGATTTCTCGATATTAATGATGATCCAAATAATCCTACAGAAGCTCCGCCACAGGGGCTGATGACAAATGTAACCTATGAGACTGCCCAAAACATGTATCGAATGGGGAGTATAACTTCCTATTATGTACAGTATCTGGCTTCTCCTAATCAAGCGAGTGCAACAGATGTGCATGAAGCTGTAAGCTATGGAAATCAGTGGTATCGATTATACGATGTCATGACTGATCTTACTGATTTAGAGGTTCTGGCAGAGGAAGAAGGTGCTACTCAGTATGTAGGAATAGCCAAAATTCTTAAAGCATTAAACCTGGCTACCTTAGTTGATGCCTGGGGAGATGCTCCCTATTCACAGGCATTTTATGCTGAAACACTGAATCCAGAGTATGACAGTCAGGAAAATCTCTATAATGAAGTTTTTACTCTATTGGAGGATGGATTGACTGAGCTTCAGGCAGGTAATTCTACGATTGTTGCCGGAAATGAAGATTTCATTTATGGCGGCGATATTACCAGGTGGGAACGGTTAGCTTATATGCTTCAGGCACGTTACCTGAATCATTACAGCAAACAAGCATCATACGTCCCTGATGCCGTTCTTGCAGCATTAGATAACGGCTTTCAAAGTAATGCTGACGATGCACAAGTAACCTATTATGAAGAGGAGGTAAACCCCTGGGCTTCCGTTGCAATTGCCAATGCCGGATTGATACTCGGTGGTTGGATGTCAGAGCAAATAGTCGACCATATGAATGGCACTACTTACGGAGTGATAGATCCTCGTATCGAAACGTTTATGAGTACAAATGATGATGATGATTACGTCGGAGTTACTAATGGTGCAGGCCGAGGTAATGCACCCGAACAAGGCGCTTTCTCGGTGTTAACGACGGATGATTTTTATTCGGCACAGACTGCACCGGTTGTTATTGCTTCTTATGCCGAACAAAAATTCATAGAAGCAGAAGCTGCTTTGAGGGCAACTCCATCTCAAACAACGCGTGCCTATCAAGCTTATATGGATGGCATTGAAGCTCATATGGATAAAGTAGGTGTGGCTGAAGCGGATAAGCAGTTATATATGAATAATCCTGTTGTAGATGTTGGGGAACTTAACCTGACTATTGATCATATTATGAAAGAAAAGTATGTGGCAATGTTCCTTCATCCTGAGTCGTGGGTGGATGCGCGGCGTCACGATTACTCTTATAATGATATGATTCCTCCGGCTAACAGTGCACTTGGAGGAGATTGGGTCAGGCGTTTTATTTATCCTGAGTCAGAAACTCAGCGGAACGGCGAAAATGTACCGAGTATAACCCAGACTGATAATCTGTTCTGGGATCAGTAATTGAATCCAATTAAAGAGAAAAAAGAGGCCCAAGAATGCTTAGGGCCTCTTTTTTTAATTATGAATTTTATTTCGTTTAATTAAAATTTTTTAGACTCCTGATATCAAAATGAAAGCACCTATGCCCAAAACATGTCTTGGTTGGTTAGCCGCAGGAATCATTTTTATGATCATCGGTTGTACACAGTCTATCAATAATATGGAGAATTTAGAATCTCAAATAAATGAACGTCTTGAAGCCATGTCCGGTGATTTTGCCGTGGCATTCATGAACCTGTCAGATACTTCTGAGACAATTCTGATAAATGAAAGGGAAATGTTTCATGCTGCCAGCACCATGAAAACACCTGTGATGGTTGAACTATATAAGCAAGCTGACGCCGGGAAGTTTTCGCTGGATGATTCTATTCTTGTAAAAAATGAATTCCGCAGTATTGTAGACGGCAGTGGTTATCAAATGTCGGTTGATGAGGACAGTGAAGGTGAGTTGTATGATCTGATTGGTCAAAAAAGAACCATCAGGGATTTGATGTACGATATGATAACCATGAGTAGTAATCTTGCAACTAATATCTTAATTGAAAAAGTGAACGCGGAAAACGTAACGGAAACAATGCGCAGTTACGGAGCCGACAGTATATTGGTGTTGCGGGGCGTAGAGGATATCAAAGCATTTGAACAAGGATTGAGCAATCGCACTACGGCTTATGATGAAATGAAAATTTACAGTAAGATCGGAAACGGTGAAGCGGTCAGTGAAGAAGCTTCAGAACAAATGATTGAAATTTTAAAGGGGCAGAAGTTTAATGAAATGATTCCTGCTCTACTCCCTGCTGATGTACAAGTGGCCCATAAAACCGGTTGGATTACCGGGGTAAATCATGATACCGGCATAGTAATTTTGCCTTCCGGTGAGCGATATGTACTGGTAATGCTTTCAAAAAATGCACCCGACAGGGAAGAAGTGCTTTCCACTTTTGTTGATATTTCTAAAATAGTCTATGATTTTGTTGTGCAATAAAGACTAAAGAAACAGTTTTAAAATTTTAAAAAGTATCTAGGTTAATTATGATCAAAATAATCCAGGTAGGCCTTGGCCCAATAGGTCAGCAACTGACAAGATATCTGACGGAAAGAAAAGGCATTCAATTGGTAGGCGGGGTGGATCTTGATCCTGCCAAAACAGGAAAAGATATAGGAGAACTTGCCGGGATAAATGAACTGGGTGTTTCAGTCTCTCCTGATCTTGGTTCTGCTATGAAAGAAACTGAGGTTGATGTCGCGGTGATATCCACGGTTTCTTCCCTTCAAAAAATCGAATCACAGATTAAGGATGCAGCAGACTTTAAATTGCATATAGTTTCCACTTGTGAAGAGCTGATGTGCCCGTTTGATCTGCAAACTGAAATTGCTGAACGAATTGATCAATACTGCAAAGAAAAAGGTGTAGCCTGTATTGGGACCGGGGTTAATCCCGGCTTCCTGATGGATTATCTCCCGGCTGTGTTAACGTCTGTTTGCCAAAAAGTGGATCACGTTAAAGTAGACCGATATCAGGATGCCAGCTCCAGACGATTGCCTTTCCAGCAAAAAATAGGGGCAGGTTTGACTCAAGCCGAGTTTAAAGAAAAAGGGGATTCTATTCGGCATGTGGGCTTAAAAGAATCAGTTTATCTGTTGGCCAGAGCGCTTGGGTGGGAAATGGAGAAAGTTGAAGAAACCCTTACCCCTGTTTTAGCTGAAGAAAGGATAGAATTGGATCAGATCTTGATTGAAAAAGGATATATTGCCGGTGTGGAACAAATTGCTAAGGGCTATAAAAATAATGAAGAAGTCATTTCTCTTAATTTCAAAGCAGCAGTGGGTCTCAGCCGTTCTTATGATTCCATAGAAATAACCGGTAATCCCGGTTTCAGGTCTGTCATTGATGGAGGAGTTAACGGTGATGTTGCTACTTCAGCCATCATCGTCAATACGATTCGTTCTGTTATTGCTATGAATCCGGGGCTGAAGACCATGCTGGAAATTCCGGCACCGGCTTACTACAGTCAGGTTTAATAGTCCATCCGGTTGGAGGAAATCATTTCCAACCAGGGCCGCGTACTACTTGCCCGGGCATAGCCCCTGTATGCTCTCCATCCTTTAATACCTGCACAGCGTTTACAAAAACATGATGCACTCCTACGGCATATTGATGGGGCTGTGTGAATGTAGCTTTATCTTCAATCGTGGCGGGATCAAAAATCACGATATCACCATAATAACCTTCTCTGAGATAGCCACGTTTTTGAAGTTTAAGATTTTTAGCCGGTAATCCCGTTAAGCGATAAATGGCTTCCTGTAACGGGATAACGTTTTCATCCCGTACATACTTTCCCAACAACCGGGCAAAAGTGCCGTAGGTGCGTGGGTGAGTGCTCGATTCAAGGACTTCCCCCTCTGCAGCGACGGAGCGGGCATCTGAGCCAAAACTCATATGAGGGACTTTTATTTTCGTGCGAACATTCTCTTCAGACATTAAGAAGAAGACCGAGCTGATATCCCCATCATTTTGTATAATGAGGTCGATAATGGTTTCAGCAGGATCGGTATTGCGCATTTCACTTATTTCAGCCAGATTTTTTCCGGTAAGATATTTGAGTGAGTCTTCATTAAATCCGACCAGCAGAATATTTTCAGGGGAATCAGCCAATTGATAAAAATTTTCCCAGTCTGTCTGAGGACTTCGCATGGATGCCAGCACTTCTTCACGAATCTCAGGCTGCTTCAGGCGGTTGATGAAATCTTGGTATGAACCTTCTTGTACGGTTGGAGGAATAGTAGCGTCGAGGCCGGTTGAAGCTGCAGTGTAGGTGTACATGTTTGCTGAAATATTATGCCCTAAATTTCGCAGAGAATCAATTTTAGTCAAAACTACCGGGAGTTTATCCCAGTTTCGTTTTCCGGCTGCTTTAAGGTGATATATCTGGGCATCAATTTCAGCTTCAGTAGCAATGGTAAAAAGTTCATCCGTTGCTTTTAATAAGTCATCGCCTTCACTTCGGATATGGGAAATATAAGTGCCGTCATATTCCGCAGCCGCCTCTGCCAGGGCAATGAGTTCTTCTGTACTTGCAAAAAAAGCCGGAGCATATATAAGGGATGAACCGACTCCCAAAGCCCCTTCTTCCATTGCTTCCCGAACAAGCTGCTGCATCTGCTTCAACTCATCCGGAGTAGGTGCTACGTTTTGAGAACCAATGACATGTTGTCGAATAGTTGTTGCCCCTACAAATGAAGCTACGTTGGTCGAAACTCCCTGTTCTTCTGTAAGATGTTCAAGATACTCACCGAGAGTAGTCCACGGCCGCTCATTATTTTGTTGCATTTCCTCATTCAGTGGCCCCATAGATGATCCTTCACCAAATATTTCCAAAGTTACTCCTTGTTTGATATTGCTCATAGACCTGCCGTCATTCAACAGAGAGTAATTAGCCCAGCTCAACATATTGATAAATCCGGGCGATACGGCAAGTCCTTCAGCATCAATGATGACAGGGGCATCTGAAGAGCTCAGGTTACCAATAGCGGCAATAGTGTCGGCTCTGATACCTATATCAGCTGTAAATGGAGCATCACCAGTTCCGTTATAAATAGTGCCATTTTGTATAATGGCATCAAAATCTTGTTGGGTGCAGGCCGTTGCGATCAGCAGCAGTAAGGCCGTGAATAGGGTTTTTCTCCGCATGGCGTGTATATTTTATTTGTGCTAAAAATTTGTTAGATATGTTGAGCTAAATAAACAAAATATTTTATAACGATCACATGCGAGTATCAAATTCAATATCTGTTCTTTCTGCAATTCTTTTTTTATCCATTTTATGGGGATGTCGTTCAGCTGAAGAAGTAACAAAGCCACCAGCTCAGAAAGAAGAACCAAAAACAGAAGTGAGCACATTACAGGCTATTTTTGAAGATTCGGAAGTTTTTTCGGGCAATTTTACAGGATTTATGCTTTATGATCCGGATAAGGACAGTGTATTGTATGCACAAAATGAAAGCAGGTACTTTACTCCGGCCTCTAATACAAAATTATTTACTTTTTACACCGGTTTAAAAATGCTTCCGGATTCCCTGCCGGGAATCCAATATTTTGTGAAAGGTGATTCTTTGATTTTCCGGGGAACCGGGGATCCCGCTTTTCTGCATCCAGATTTTGGCAATCCGGCCATCTTCCGGTTTTTAAAAGACAGTGATAAAGAACTTTTCTATGTGGATGAGCATTTTGATGATGATGTGCTAGGCCCGGGATGGTCGTGGAGTGATTTCAACTCTTATTATTCCGCTGAAAAATCACCCTTTCCGGTATTCGGGAATGTAATGCGGGTAACGGTAGAAGAAATTGAGAAACTGCAAATTGCCTCCGATTCATCGGGATTAAAAGTTTCTCCAAAATTTTTTCGCTCTAATATTGAAAATACAGTTTCAAAAAAGAACCCGCCTCTGATCGAAAGAGATTTTTTTGATAATCAATTCAGGTACAATCCAAAATCCGATACAACTACCTACACCACAGATAAACCTTTTCATTACACACCGGAATTGATTACAGAAATGTTAAGTGATACGCTCGGGAAACCGGTAACATATATTGCAGCTTCATTTCCGAATGATCATAAGACTATGTACAGTGTGCAAGCTGATTCAGTTTATAAGCGCATGCTTCAACCCAGTGATAATTTTATAGCCGAGCAGTTGCTGTTGTTGACTGCATCGCAAATGGGAGAACCGCTGAACAGCCGAGCCGCTATTGATTACATGAAGGAAAATCATTTAAGTGAGATGCCGGATGAGCCCCAATGGGTTGATGGTTCTGGTCTTTCCCGGTATAACATGTTTACCCCAAGAAGTATTATTTGGCTGTTGATGCAGATTGATAAGGAGTTTTCATATGACCGGGATCTGTTTGAATTATTACCGGCCGGTGGGGTATCGGGAACGATAAGAAATTGGTATGCAGCCCCGGATAGTGCAGAACCATACGTATTTGCAAAAACCGGTACGCTGAGTAATAACCACTGTCTAAGCGGATATTTGATTACCAACAGCGGAAAAAAACTTTTATTCAGTTTTATGAATAATCACTATGTGACTTCTTCTTCTATTGTGAAAAATGAGATGGAATATGTATTGAGGCACATACGCACCACGTATTGAAATGTAATACAAGTAGAATATTCTAAGGCACAAATAATCTCAGGAAAAGACTTCTTCCATAATTTGTTGATGCACTTTCAGATCACCATCGTTAAAAAGCACAAATCGAATTTCTTTTACGGATTTCAAGTTGGCAACTTCATCGCGAATTGTTGAAAAAGCAATTTCAGCAGCTTCCTCCATAGGATATCCAAAGGCTCCGGTTGAAATGGCCGGGAAGGCAATGGAATGGATATCGTTTTTTTCAGCCAATTGAAGAGCATTTTTGTAGCAGTTAGCAAGAAGCTTATCTTCAGGTTTATCTCTACCGTAAACAGGTCCCAGACAATGAATGACATACTCATTCGGCAGATCATGTCCCCCGGAAATAACAGCTTCTCCAGGATTGATGGGTGCCATTGAGCGACACTCTTCCGTTAGTCCGGATCCCGCTGCACGGTGAATTGCACCTGCAACTCCCCCTCCAATCCTAAGCTGAGCATTAGCCGCATTAACGATGGCGGTGACGTCAGGTTGATGGGTTATATCTCCCCGGACACAATTCACTTTAATATTCTGAAAAGCTGGCATGATGTACTGTATAAATTAAAGTTCAGGGGAAAGGTGTAAACAAGGTCAAAACTTCTCAAATATAAAAAAGGTGAAGAGGATCAACTTTTGGCCTTTTGGCGGACTCCTTATACTTTCAGATAGAAATCGTAGGTTATAAAACGCTTACATAGTTGGAATGAGTTTCGGTCATTTGAAAAGACGGAATGATTTTGCTGTGTAAATGGTATTTTAGGTTCATAGTAACTCAGTTTAACAGTGTGTAAATGACTTTAAAAATAATTAGCAGTACAGATCGGCCAAATTCCAATGCACTAAGAGTTTCAAGGTATGTTAAGACTCTTTATCAGAAAGAAGGGGTAGATGTGGAAGTTATTAGTCTGAAAGATTTCCCTCTTGAAGAGGTTGTTGGAGGAAGGTACGGGAAATCGATTCCGGCAGTAGAAAAGTTCAGAGAGCCTATCATAAATGCTGACGGGTTGATCTTCGTAATCCCGGAATACAATGGGAGTTTCCCGGGTATTTTAAAGATGTTTGTCGATCACCTTCCATTTCCTGAAGCTTTTGAGAAAATGCCGATGGCCTTTATTGGAGAGTCTGCAGGTGCGTTTGGTGCATTACGTTCAGTAGAGCAATTTCAGATGATAGCTAATTACCGGAATGCGCTGCAATTCCCGGAACGTGTATTTATACCTCGGGTTAAAAGTGAATTTGACGAGGAAACAGGACTGTCAGATCCTTTTAAACAAAAACTATTACAATCTCAGGTAACGAATTTTGTGAAGTTTGTAGAGTCCGTCCAAAAAAAGGAATTGGATCAGTTGGTATAATTCAATCAATTATTGCGAAGCATGTATCCTACACCATGCAGGGTAATGAGATAGCGTGGATCATCAGGATGAACTTCAATCTTGGCTCGCAGTTTTGATATATGAACATCCACTGTGCGAGTATTGGTGCTGAATTCGTAACGCCAAACTTTTTCAAGTAGCTCATCTCTGGAGACCGGCTCGTTTGCACTTTTAAGTAAGTATCGGATCAGCTCCACTTCACGAGAAGTAAGTTCAATTTCATTACCATCCGGGCGATGGACAACAGATTCAAGAAGGTCGATCTTAACCTCGCCGAGCTGAAGAATGTCAACTTGGCCTGAAGTAGAATATGTGCCTGCTCTACGTAGTCGTGCTTTAATACGAGCCAGTAATTCCTTTACTCCGAAAGGTTTTGTCAGATAATCGTCAGCACCTAAACTAAGACCTTTTACTTTATCAGGCTCTTGGTCTTTGGCGGTTAGCATGATCACGGGAAATGTGTATTTCTCTTTCCTTACTTCCTCCAGAATGTCGTACCCACTTTTTCCGGGCAACATAACATCGAGGATCATTAGATCAGGTTTGTGTTCCTTAACCATCTCTACAGCTTGTGTACCTTCCTCACTGACAATCACATCATATCCTTCAGTTTCCAGGGTATCCTGAAGTGTAAAAATAAGACTTGGCTCATCTTCTACAACAAGTATCTTCATGCGTTTATCCGACATATTCAGTGTGCTTATTTATTTTTTTATTGAGTGAGGAATTTGTGTCTACAGTGTTTATCGTATCAGCTGAAACTTCTTCTTTCATCAATTTAGGAAATCTGACAATAAAAGTTGTGCCCTTATCTACGCTGCTTTTCACTTCTATATCACCACCATTCATTTCCACCATGTTATTAACGATACTAAGCCCAAGGCCGTGTCCTTTTATCTTGGTACTCAATGAATCAGAATCTTCAACACGGTAAAATTTATCGAATATATTTTTCTGAGCACGCTTTGGTATTCCAATTCCATGATCGGTGATACTGAAAAACACATCGTCACTGTTTGATGAAATTTGGTATTCAATATATTTTTCATCGGTGCTATATTTAATAGCATTTTCTGTGAGATTACTGACAATAGTCTCAAAATTATCATGGTCGATCATTGCTAATGCTTCCTCATCATGGGAAGTAAAGTGTACTTCAAAACCTTTTTCCTCAATATACTTTTGGTTCTCAGATAAATAACTACTCAAAAGATCATGCGGTTTGCAGGGAGAAGCTTTGCTCATATTTTGACCGGAATCAACCTTGGCAACATCTAAGAGTTTTTCAATCATTCCTCTCAACCTGATAGATTCGTTATAAATATGTTCACCATATTGTTTAAGTCTTCTGGTTTCAGTAACCCTTCCGTCAGAAATATTTTCGCCGGCTGCTTGCATTACAGCGAGAGGTGTTTTTAACTCATGAGTTACGTTGGCAAGAAAGCTTGCTTGTCTCTGGGCAAGGTCGCGTTCACGCTGAGCAGTCACAAAGATAAAAATGAAGGCACCTGTTAGAAAAAGCATGGCAACACTCAGAACTACTAAATTTTTAAATAGATTAGCGTTATAGGCATTCGTTACCGGTGATTCAAGAAAACCAATATACAACGACCAATTATCCAAAAAACCGGATCCGGAAAAGCCCATTGAGTGATCTACAAGATCTCGGTCATAAGTAATGGTAGAATCGTTAGTAGCCAGGATCTTATCATTTGTCCAATCACGCACCCAAACTACGATCCCCGTTTCACTGCTGGTACCAAAGTAATTTTTTAAATAGGGTGGTAATACTTCATTAACAATATAATCGTCGTTCAGAGTCAATGTAAGAACCCCTATCATCCGGCTTTCTGACAAATTTATAAGCCCAAGATTAAGACTTCGGTGGGTATCAAACTCCCAATTGTTATTCCAGCGATAATTAAAGTCGTTTAATTGGATACGTGTTTTGGTTCGGGCAATTCCAACTCCATCGCAAACAAGGTTTGGGTAGTTATTGGTAGGAGCTATTCCGTTCTGAGTAGGGTCATATTTATAGACGGTGCTTTCTTCGAGGCAAGGGTCGGTATTATCCGGTGTAAAGTAGATGCCGGTAAAATAAGGGCTTTTAGAAGATCGCTCCAGAACTTCAAGGATATTATCCGGTAGTTGTCCTGATTGTCGAAGGGATTCTTCGATGGGTTCAAGTTCAATTTGACCAAGTCCCCTTAGTGGGTCAAGAACTTGGTTTCGAATGGTATCATTAATCTCGTCCAGTTGGTCGGTACGGCGTTCTTCATCACCTTCCACCATCCGGTCACGCAGATCGTAGAGGGACAGTACGTTCATTGCGGTCAGGGCAATTATAGCCACCAAACCAACCATTAATGAGATCCATCTAAAGCCACGATTCCTTAATACGTTCATATCTCAAACCTGTATTAAAATTCAACCTTCAATATAGTACTAAGAATATTTTATTGTACTCAAATTTGGTAAAATAATGATCAATAGAAAGACTGCTAAACAGTAATCAAAAAGAAAGAATAGAGTTACTTAGATTTATTGCAGAAAATGAAATGGAATTGTTTAAAAAAAATTGGATGTTCAGGTAAGGATAATTTCTATTTATTAATCTTATCTAAATTTCTCTCAATCGATTCTTTCAGATCATTAAATTCGATAGGCTTTACGAGGTAATCGAGGTATCCGGTTTCCTTGGCTCTTTGGACATGATGAGGGTCTGAATTACCCGTGATATATATAACAGGAACATCTGAAAATTTTCGGATCTCCTTCATGGCACTAATGCCGTCAATGTCACCTTCCAGGGAAATATCCATTAATATGAGGTTTGGCTTTATTTTTTGAGCTACTTCAATGGCAGTCTTACCATATACAAGCTCCCCTTCGGCATCATAGCCTAGTTTTTCCAAATAACTTTCATACAGAAGGTTCAGTATCAGATCGTCTTCAACGATCATTACTGTTTTTTTCTGATTTTTATCCATCATATCCGGTTAATTCAAGTGTCGTAAAACACAATGGCTTAATAATAACATGAATTGATATTAAACGAAATTATATAACAATAAAAATTTAGCCTGACAATTAATAATCCATTGACGTAACATTTAGGTGTAAAAATGCGGAACCAGAATATTCCAAACCAGACTTTTAAATACAGAAAAACCCTGTAAAACATTGTTTTACAGGGTTTTGAGTACCTCGGGCCGGACTCGAACCGGCACGGACATTTTAATATCCATTGGATTTTAAGTCCAACGTGTCTACCAATTCCACCACCGAGGCGTAGCTTAAGTAGGCGCCAAATATACGGCTTTACCTTTCACTACTTCAATAAAGATTTTAAACTAATTTCACTTAGGTACTAAAAGTTTAATTGAATATCCCTTTAAGTAATGTCTCAGCCAATATATTACATGCTAATAGCTCTCCAGTTACTAATTCATTTTTTCCTCTCGGCAACTCCTTCTATATTCAGCTTCAATAAATAAACATATAGAGTATGACTCTTGAAGGATGGATTGTTTTAGGCATTATAATGTTGTGTCTGGCTTTTTTGGTTGGAACAGCTATTTCTGTGGATATCATTTTGTTCGCAGGTTTGGCAGTGATATTTATTATTGGAATCATACCTGCTGAAGAAGCCCTATCAGGATTTTCGAATGAGGGGATGCTAACAGTGGCAGCACTCTATATAGTTGCGGCGGGACTTAAAGAGACTGGCGCTATTCAATTCATAGTGCAGAAGGTTATGGGAGATGCCCGAAATGTGAGAAAAGCACAGCTACGCATTATGAGCCCTGTCATGATAATGAGTGCTTTCCTCAATAATACTCCGATAGTAGCCTCCTTTATTCCGGCATTAGAACGGTGGAGCAGGATTTCACAAATTCCAGTATCCAAGATACTTATACCACTAAGTTATGCTGCTATTTTAGGCGGTACTTGTACCCTCATAGGTACAAGTACAAACCTAATCATAAATGGATTGATGATTGAAGAGACCAGCATCCGGTCGATCGGAATTTTTGAACCTGCATTAATTGGTATTCCCTGTGCTATTGCAGGATTTATTTACCTCTTAATTTTTGGTGATAGATTACTTCCTATTCGCGGATCCAGTATGGATACTTTCAAAGACCCTCGCGAGTACACCATTGAGATGATTGTTAAAGAAGGCAGCACCCTTTCCGAAAAGACCATTGAAGATGCAGGATTAAGGAACCTTCCCGGATTATTTTTGATCGAAATTCAAAGGAATAAGAGAGCTATTCCAGCCGTTGGGCCGTATGAAAGATTAAGGAGCAAAGACAGGCTGATCTTTACCGGTATCGTGGATTCTATTATAGACCTCCAGCAAATTTCAGGGCTTGAACCGGCTACTGAACAGGTGTTTAAGCTTAATGCTCCTCGCAATGAACGTAAGATGATAGAGGCGGTAGTATCGAGGTCAAACCCATTGGTGGGGAGGACGATCAGGGGGGGTAAGTTTCGTGATCGATATGATGCAGTAGTGCTGGCAGTTTCTCGTAGCGGAGAGCGTATAAATGAGAAGATAGGAGATATCACAATGAAAAGTGGGGATGTGTTATTGCTTGAGGCTCACCCCAACTTTGTGAATAAATACCGCAACTCAAGCGATTTTTTTCTGGTGAGCCCCATTGAAGATTCTTCTCCTGTTACCTATGAAAAAGCCTGGATCGCGGGATTGTCTTTGGCAACTATGGTTATACTTGCAGCAACCGGTATTTTAAGTATGTTGCAAGCTGCCATCGTAGCCGGAGGATTGTTATTAGTCACCAAATGTTTTCGCTATTCTACAGCTCTTGAAAGCGTGGATTGGCGGGTTCTTATAGCTATAGCATCGGCACTAGGTTTGGGAAGTGCTTTGGAATATACAGGCGTAGCAGAACATCTTGCCTCAAACCTTCTTGGGTTATCAGGAGAAAACCCTGTGCTTGCTCTCTTTTTAACATATATGGCTACGTGGTTGTTAACAGAAATGATCACCAATAATGCTGCAGCGGTTTTGGTATTCCCAATCGCATTTTCATTGGCGCAGTCTATGGGGATTGATTTTATCCCCTTCGCAATGGTAATGATCGTCGCCGCTTCCTCAAGTTTTTCCACACCTATTGGCTATCAAACTAATCTGATGGTTTATGGTCCGGGAGGTTATCGATTTACTGATTTTGTAAGAATAGGATTACCACTAAATTTGATAGTAGCGGCAATCGCTGTATCTTTGATACCCTATATTTGGAATTTTTAAAAACGAAGGCTGAATGCTAAACCGAGTCATCAAGACAGCAGAAGAGGCGGGGCAAAAAATTTTAGAATTTTATCATACAGAGATTGAAGTGATCACAAAAGATGACCACTCTCCTCTTACCAAAGCAGACTTGGCTGCTCATCATATAATTGTGGACTCACTGAAGGAACTTGATCCCAATACACCTGTTATCTCAGAAGAATCAGGTATTCCTGATTTTGAGGAACGCAGGGAATGGGACCGCTTTTGGCTGGTTGATCCATTGGATGGAACCAAGGAATTTATCAAAAAAAATGGAGAGTTTACCGTAAACATAGCCTTGATTGAAAAGAGTAAGCCGGTTTTGGGGGTCGTGTATGTACCGGCCTATGATATGATGTATTACGGTGAACAAAGTATCGGTTCCTTTAAGAGAGAAGCGGATGAAAAAGCAGTGAAACTGGAAACAAGCACATTTGAAGCTCCGGGAAAAGCACGTATCGTCGTAAGCAGGTCTCATGGAGATGATACTACAGTGAAGAAATTGAAGAATTTAGGAATCGAAGTTAGTGAAGAGGTCCCTTCAGGAAGTTCCATAAAATTTTGTTTGGTTGCAGAGGGGAAAGCTGATCTCTATCCGAGACTAGGTCCCACCATGGAGTGGGATACTGCAGCCGCAGATGCTGTATATAGGTACTCCTCAAAAAAGGGAGAAAAATACTCTCCTTTGAGCTATAACAAAGAATCCTTTAAAAACCCGTATTTTTTACTTGGATTGGATACATTTATGGAGTTAAAGTAATTAATACCGACCCGAACGATTTTTTTGAATAATTAAAGATGTTGAACTAATTCAACTATTGAAAAGAACAAATAATACCCTGAATCTCGTCCAACTATAGCATAATGAGTGAACGAAAAAAACAATCGCATCTTAAAGACCTGGAAGACGAAGGGATCTACGTAATGAGAGAAGTAGCGGCTCAGTTTGAGCGGCCGGTGTTACTTTTTTCAGGTGGAAAGGACTCCATCGTTATGTTTCATCTGGCGTTGAAGGCTTTTCATCCAGGTAAAGTCCCCTTCCCTCTCATGCATATTGATACCGGTCATAATTTTCCGGAGACCATTGAGTTTCGCGATAAACTGGTCGAAAAATATGGGGTTGAACTAATCGTGGGAAGTGTGCAGGATTCTATT
This sequence comes from Gracilimonas halophila, assembly GCF_042684365.1. Classification (NCBI taxonomy): domain Bacteria; kingdom Pseudomonadati; phylum Balneolota; class Balneolia; order Balneolales; family Balneolaceae; genus Gracilimonas; species Gracilimonas halophila. The sequence goes on from NZ_JBHULI010000022.1 coordinate 139,076, forward strand.
GATGCCGGTGATGTAGAAGAAGAAACCGGACCGGATGCAAGCAGGAATGCCCTTCAAACCAGAACTTTATTAGATACACTGAAGAAACATCAGGTGGATGCTGCACTTGGCGGCGGTCGTCGTGATGAGGAAAAGGCGCGCGCCAAGGAACGGTTCTTTTCACACCGTGATGTGTTTGGCCAGTGGGATCCAAAAAATCAGCGACCTGAGTTGTGGAATCTTTTTAATGGACGCAAGAAGCCCGGCGAGAATTTTCGCGTGTTCCCAATCAGTAATTGGACCGAGATGGATGTGTGGCAATACATCGCCCAGGAAAAGATCGAGATCCCAAGCCTATACTTCGCCCACAAGCGAAAAGTATTCGACCGAAGAGGCGTATGGTTGGCTGACACAGAGTTCGTAAACCGCATGGAGGACGAAGAATTGGAAACCAGAACGGTTCGCTTTAGAACAATCGGAGATGCTACTTGTACAGGAGCAGTAGAGTCTGATGCATCTAACCTGGAAGAGATCATCCAAGAAGTAGCAGCTGCACGTCAAACCGAGCGTGGTAATCGCCACGACGACAAGCGCAGCGAAACGGCCATGGAAGACAGAAAGCGACAAGGATATTTCTAAAGAGTTATGAGTTTTTAGTGTTTAGTTTTGAGTTGCATTTCAAGTCAAAGAAAAATTTTTGTAAGGAATCAGTTTTAAATGGCTCTTACTTGGAAAAGACTAACAAAACTTATGATGATGAAAAATCAAGGGCCTATTTACATTAAAAGTTTTGAATTTGCCATAAGCATAATCAAACTATATAAATCATTGACCGGATGTAATGAATTTGTGATATCTAAACAGTTGCTAAGATCTGGAACAGCGATAGGAGCAAATGTTAATGAAGCGACTGCCGCTGAATCAAGAAATGATTTTAAGCACAAGATGTCGATTGCATCTAAAGAAGCCAGAGAAACTTTATACTGGCTTAGATTATTGAAGGAAGGAGAATTAGTTGATCTGAAAATTGATCATGAACTAGCTGATTGCATTGAGTTAGTGAAGATACTGACGTCTATCGTTAAGACAACCACGAAGAACTCAACACAAAAGAATTAACACAATAAAAATTCCGGACATGTCCGGCCATCTTATGAGCAACGAACCATTAAACACTAAAAACTCAAAACTAAAAACTGCAGACGATGAGTCTGGCAGTAAATATCTTGATATGGACTTGCTCCGGTTTACGACAGCCGGAAGTGTGGATGATGGTAAAAGTACATTGATCGGACGGCTTTTCTATGATTCTAAATCTATTTTTGAGGATCAAATGGAGGCCATTGAGAAGTCCAGTAAAAGCAGCGGGGAAGAAGATGTGAACCTGGCTTTACTGACTGATGGGTTGAAAGCCGAGCGCGAGCAAAAGATCACTATTGATGTTGCCTATCGCTACTTTGCTACCCCAAAGCGAAAGTTCATTATTGCAGATACCCCCGGCCATACTCAATACACTCGAAATATGGTTACCGGCGCTTCCACAGCGGATCTTGCGGTGATTCTTGTCGATGCCTCCAAAGGATTACTTACCCAGTCACGCCGACATGCTTTTATCTCATCATTACTTCGTATTCCACATCTGGTGGTGGCTGTAAATAAAATGGACCTGGTGGATTATAGTGAAAGCGTGTTCGATGAGATTGTATCTGAATTTCGTGCGTTTGCTAAGAAATTGAATGTCAGTGATGTAACCTACATACCAATTTCAGCTTTGAAAGGAGACAATGTTGTAGATAAAAGTGAGAATACCGATTGGTACAATGGTTCCACTCTGCTGCATCATCTCGAAACGGTGAAGGTGGATGCCGATGAAAACATTATAGACTTTCGATTACCTGTTCAGTACGTAATTCGCCCCAACCAAAATTTCCGTGGTTTTTCTGGAAGAATAGCATCCGGACATGTTCGTCCCGGTGATGAGATAACGGTACTGCCTTCCGGTTTGAGTTCCAGAGTCAAGAAGATCGTAACACGTGACGAAGATCTTGATATTGCTTATCCGGGGGAATCCGTGACGCTTACCATCGAAGATGAGATCGATATTTCCCGGGGGGATATGATCGTTCGGAAAGATAACGTACCTACGGTCCGTAACGATTTTGAAGCCTACGTCTGCTGGATGAGTGAAAAACCGATGGAAACAGCCAAGCAATACATCCTTCAGCATACCACGCACACCACACAGGTTTTTGTCCAAGAATTGGTGTACCGGATGAATGTGGATTCCTTGAATCGTGAAGATGCAGATAAACTGAGCCTCAATGAAATTGGACGAGTTAAGCTAAAAACTTCACAACCCTTGTTCTTTGATGCTTATCAGATCAATAAAAAAACAGGCAGCTTTATCATTATCGATCCGGCTACCAATGTTACGGTAGGTGCAGGGATGATGCGTGCCGGTTCAACGGTTTCAAAGGAGACCAAAACTAATCGCTTACCACACTCTCCTGATGTTGTCTGGGAACCATGGAACATCTCCCGTGAAGAACGTGAAAAGCGAAACGGACACAAAGCTCAATTGCTGTGGCTGACAGGAATTTCAGGGGCTGGAAAGAGCACCATCGCTAAGGAAGTTGAGAAACGATTATGGGAGTCCGGAAAACAAACCATGTTATTAGATGGAGACCAAGTGCGCCACGGTTTGAATGGTGATCTTGGGTTCAGCCCTTCTGACCGAGCCGAAAATATACGCAGGATAGGTCATGTCGCTCGTCTGTTCTTTGAACACGGAAATATTGTGATCTGTACTTTTGTTTCACCCTATCGTGAAGACCGGGATATGGTTAAAAGCCTTTTCCCTGAAGGTGATTTCAAAGAGATCCATATCACTTGTGATTCGAAAACGGCACAGGAACGAGATCCTAAAGGACTTTATGAAAAAGCCGAAAAAGGGGAGATCACAGGGCTTACCGGTTATGATGCCGATCATGAAGACCCGAAAGACCCGGCGCTTGTCATCAACACCGATGAACGTTCAGTAGAAGAAGCTGTGGAAGAAATACTGAATCTGATATCGTAAAAACAACCCACAATTTCAAACTAAAACCTCTCTTTATATACAATCACAAACTTCGTATTATCATTGATTAATAAAATCCAGGAATTGTGAGCGAAGAAAAAAATTCAAATCAGGGTGACAACGGGGATTCAAAGCCCGGAAAGAAAAATCATAACGAAGACTTTCCTATTCAGGAATACAGACTAGTGCCGGCCGACCAGAGCTATGAAGGATATGAAGAGGATGAGATCGATCTCATTGAACTGGCTAAGACCATTTGGGATAACCGGAAAACAATCTATCGATTTGTAACCGTAGGAATTATCTTGGGAGTACTAGTTGCCCTGTTAAGTCCTAAAGAATATGTTAGTGATGCCACACTGATGCCTGAATACAATACTGAAAGTGGAGGTGGGGCCTCAGGTTTGTTGCAGCAATATGGGGGATTGCTGGGAATTAGTGGTGGAGGCAGTTATAACTCCGCCAGCAATGCCATTCGGGTAGATCTCTACCCACAGATCGTTCAAAGTCTTTCTTTTCAGACAAGCCTGATGAATAAGGAATTCACCTATCCGGAATACGATACTACGGCGACCCTCTATGAGTATTTTATGGAGATTCATTCTTCGGGGGCATTGGCATCTGTTAAAAGATATACCATCGGACTTCCTTTTACGATTCTCGGTGCCCTGAGGGGAGATCCTGAAGAAGAGATGATTGGTGAAGCGGAGCAAGATCCGGAGATACTGTCTCTGACCAAAGATCAAATGCAGGTCGTTAAAAACCTCAGACAACGTGTTGGGGTGAGCTTGAATGAGGAAACAGGGATCGTTACGGTGAATGTAAGAATGCCGAATGCAAAGGTAGCTGCGCAAGTTGCTAAATATACCATTGGAGAGCTGACCGAATATCTGGTAGAATATAGAACCGAAAAAGTACTACGCGATCTGGAATTTGTGGAAAGTCAGTTGATCAAGGCAGAAGAACGTTTTGAAGAAGCCCAGTTAGCCCTTGCTGAATTCACGGATAGCAACCAGGGAAACCTGACTGCCCGAGCCCGAACGGAACAACAACGCCTGCAGTCAGAATATGATGTAGCCTTTAATTTATACAATAGCCTGACACAGCAATATGAGCAGGCCCGACTCAAAGTACAAGAAGAAACGCCGGTATTTAAAGTCTTGCAACCGGTACAGGTTCCTGTGGAAGATGAAACCAGTGGGTTCATGATCCTGATCGTTTTTGTGATGTTAAGTGGGATAGCCAGTATCGGATGGATTTTTATTCGACAGTTTCTTGAAAACAATCCCTTCAAGTCGGAATAATTTTACAAACTATCTTAAGAGAAATTAAGACCAAAAAGATCAGTATATGAAAATTGCCGTAGCCGGAACCGGATATGTAGGAATGTCCTTAGCTGTATTATTATCACAGCACCATGAAGTGGTGGCTCTCGATATCGTTGAAGAAAAGGTAAAACTCATTAACAACAAGAAGTCACCAATTACTGATACAGAGATAGAACAGTATTTAAAGGAAAAGGACCTTGATCTTACGGCCACCTTAGATAAAGAAAAAGCGTATTCAGGGGCTGATTTTGTGATCATAGCAACCCCAACAAATTATGATCCGGATACCAATAAATTCAATACACGATCCGTAGAGGCTGTCATAAAAGACGTGATGGATATCAATCCGGAAGCCGTAATGGTAATAAAGTCAACCATTCCTGTTGGTTATGTAAATGAAGCTAAGCAAAAGTTCGGTACTGAAAATTTAATTTTCTCACCTGAGTTCCTTCGTGAAGGGCAGGCGTTGTATGATAATTTATACCCTTCTCGCGTTGTGGTCGGTGAGCGCTCCGGGAGGGCTAAAATGTTCGCAGGTTTATTAGTTGAAGGAGCTGCAAAACCTGAAGATGAAATCCCGGTTCTTTATACAGACAGTACTGAAGCAGAGGCGATCAAGCTTTTCTCAAATACCTACCTTGCTATGAGGGTAGCTTACTTCAACGAGCTTGATTCTTACTGTGAAACACATGATCTGAGTAGTGAACAGGTAATTCAGGGTGTTGGGCTTGATCCCCGTATTGGAGATCATTACAACAACCCTTCTTTTGGTTATGGCGGGTATTGCCTCCCGAAAGACACCAAGCAGCTACTCGCTAATTTTGAGGATGTACCGAATAACCTCATCAAAGCCATTGTGGATGCTAATACCACCCGTAAAGATTTCATAGCCCGGCAGATCTGGAAAAATGACCCAAAAGTTGTTGGAGTATACCGACTGGTGATGAAGCAAGGGTCCGATAATTTCCGACAAAGTGCTATTCAGGGAATCATGAAGAGGATCAAAGCCAAAGGTATTGAGGTGGTTGTATATGAGCCATACCTGGATCAGGAAGAATTTTATCACTCAAGAGTGATCAAAGATCTGGATGAGTTCAAGAAGATATCCGAAGTGATCGTTGCCAATCGTATGGTAGATGAGATCAAGGATGTAAAGGACAAAGTGTATACAAGGGATCTTTTCGGGAATAACTAAGGACTAAAAACCCAATACTGAGAAACTCTCTTTTCCTTTATTGAAAAGCAGATCTAATACACTGCATCCCGGAAGGAAGCTATCTCCCAATTGATTGTATCTGGGGTGGGATTTCTCATCAAAAACGGTATTGGCATCATCACTAAGCCACTGGTAATTTTTTGAATCCTGTTCCTGAAATAAGATATCTGCACCCACTCTTTCAGCAAAGATATCGGGATTCGGATCAAACTCAGGAATTGTACTCGCAAGCTGAAATTCAATCTTGAACTCAAGAAAGTGCTGCAGGCTATCAAAGAAGTAGATATTAAAGTCGATTAGTTTCTCAAATTCTGTAGCTCTTCGAATCTCGAATTCTAATTCCTCTGCAAAGAAATCGTACCAGGTTGCTTCAGAATAATTGTGGTGAAGGGCATTCCAGAATGGATCGATCCAGTCTTCAGAATGCTCAATGCGGACTTCCGAGATCGATTTTTTTTTATCCTCGGTCTTGATCGGAATATTGACCCATTGCAATCCCTGCTCTCCTTTGATAGCTGCCCGATGTGTTCTTCCTTTGCGCGACCATTGCTCTAGGTCGTTCCAAACCACCATGTCGGCCTTAAGCATAGCTGAAAGGTCATATAAGTTCGGAGCAAATTGAGGTTGAAGAAGGGCTAAGCGCAATGTTGATTCTGTGAATTTTGAAAGTTGAATGGAAACTTAGCCATTTCAACATTCAAAATTTAGCATTTAAAATTTCTTATCTTTAGGAACTGAAAATTTTAGAATTGGAAACCTTACAAAAAAAGAGAAATTAAATGAGCGTTCGCGTACGATTTGCGCCTTCACCAACCGGATTTTTACACATTGGCGGATTAAGAACCGCACTTTATAACTATTTATTTGCCCGACATAATGAGGGAACTTTTGTTCTTCGTATCGAGGATACCGATCAATCCCGATATGTAGAAGATGCCGAGCAGGATATCATCGACTCCCTGGAATGGGCAGGTATGGAAATTGATGAAGGCCCCGGAAAAGGCGGTGATTTTGGTCCCTACCGACAAAGTGAGCGTAAAGACATTTACCATAAATATGCGGAGCAATTGGTAGAGTCAGGGCATGCTTACTATGCTTTTGATACGGTTGAGGAAATTGATGAGATGCGGGAGCGTTTGATGAAGTCCGGCAACCCGTCTCCAAAGTATGACTCTATCACCCGTCAATCGATGAAGAACAGCCTCACACTTTCTAAGGATGAGGTTGAAAAGCGAATGAGAAACGGTGATGAATATGTGGTTCGTCTTAAGGTTCCCCGTAAAGAGAATGTACGGTTTGAAGATGAGATCCGCGGTAATGTATCTTTTGATACTGAAGGCCTTGATGATCAAGTACTGCTGAAATCAGATGGAATGCCGACCTATCACCTGGCAAATGTGGTGGATGATCACACCATGGAGATCACGCATGTGATTCGCGGGGAAGAGTGGCTGAGCAGTACACCAAAACATATTCTGCTTTATAATGCATTCGGGTGGGAACCACCTACAATGGCTCATTTGCCGCTGATCATGAGTCCAAGTGGAGGGAAGCTTTCCAAGCGTAAAGCTGAGAGCGAGGGAATCCCTGTAAACACCAAGGATTATATTTCCGGTAATTACGAACCGGATGCATTGGTTAATTTTCTGGCTTACCTGGGATGGAGCCCCGGCGACGATTCCGAGATTCACGACATGAAAGAATTGTGCGACCTGTTTACACTTGATCGTGTGAGTAAAGGCGGAGCAGTGTTCAACTACAAGAAATTGATGTGGTATAATGAAAACTACATTCGAGAGCATTCTGTTGAAGAATTGAAGCCGCGTGTTCAAGCATTGTTTGAAGAATCTAAATTTGAGATTCCAAGCGATGAGTTTTTGTCACATGTTGTAGAGTTGTTACATGAACGCGTATCCAGAATTGATGAATTTGTAAGCATGGGCGCGTTCTTTTTTGAGGAGCCTAAAGAGTATGATGAAAATGCACTCAAAAAATGGAAAGATGACAGCCCCGTTATCCTGAAAGCATATCGGGATAAAATTGAGCAGCTTTCCGAAGAGGAATTCGAAGCCGTTACGCTGAAGGACAAGATCAAAGAAACCATTGAAGAGCATGAAGTAGGCTTTGGTAAATTAATGATGCCACTTCGTATCGCAGTAAGCGGACAGGGTTTTGGACCTGATCTAACCCCTGCTCTTGAGCTCATTGGTAAAGAAGAAGTGCTTAGGCGAATTGATACTGCCATTGAAAGATTGTAGCCCAATTTTATCCAATAAAAAAGGGAGCCTGAATTCAGGCTCCCTTTTTTTGTTCGTGATATCTTAAGTTAAAAGCCTACTTCCGCTTAGAAACCAATCCGCCTTTTTCACTGTCCACGGTAAAGGTGTAGTTATTTCCGCCGCTAACGATCCAGCGAACGGTGACTGAATCCATCCCGGGGATGTTGTCCACGGCTATTTTTTCAGGATTGTTCTTTTGTTCCACCGTTTCATTTCGATCGCGATTGGTGACGATCATGCCGGCTTCAACCCGGGCTCCGTCAATACTAATGTAATTCGGACGGGTGATCTTATACTTCAGATCCTGACTGGCATGAGTAGGGATCATACGGGTGTTGGTGATCACTGCTGTTACTTCCTTAAGTCCGCCACCCAGATCTTTTTCTGAGATCTCATCGATCACCAGGTTAGGCGTATGGTATGCGTGGTAAATGGTAAAAGCCATATTACGGTGTGCCATCTGCTCAAGTAGAAATCCGGGATGGGCACGTCCAAAGTTTTTCTTTGTTCCGCCAACTTCGATCTCTCCATACTGAGGGTGGTCAACGGTTTCCCATTCAGTTAGAGCATCATTGAAAAGAAGATGTTTGTTGAACTCATACGTATCGGCACTGAAGCGGCCACGACTTTCTTCATTGAACATCTCGAAAGAGGCCCAAAGCTCATTGGTGAATGTAAAAGCACCACGGCTTCCATAAAACCAGTCAAGTTCACCGCCAAATACGGTGTAGAGATCATCATAAACCACCCAATAGTTGTAACCGGGGATAAGACGTTCGCCCATTTCGCCCAGCGCATCATACACCTGTATGTCGGAGCGGTTATAGGTGTCAACATCTTCGGCAGCACCGGGACCACGTAAGATCATACCACCACTGTTATGATAACTTTGAGCGGCTGCAATGTTGGGATGGTCCATCACAAATTCCATAACGGCACGGTTTTCAGGAAGGGAGAACGGGTATTTATGCGCACCGCCCTGAATGTAATCAGGCTGCCATTTCCATCCCCAATCACGGTTGGGATCATAGTAGCCTTCACCGTCTTCATTCACATCGCCATCGCCGTCATTGTCGATGCCCTCATAGCCAAGAAGTTCGTATTCACCGAATTCATCGGGACCAACGCGCTGCATAAATTCCGGGTAATCAGGATGTTCAACAAACTGTCCGCGCGGATTTTTACGTCGCATCATGGTGATGCTGCCATCGCCATTCAGGTCATCGTAGCCATCCTCATTCACTTCCCCATCCAGATCGTTATCGATCGGCTTCATGCCGGAACGGGGTGAACTTGCGGTGTTGGGCGCATCAAAGAAATTCTCACGCCCGTCAGGGTTTATGGTTGGAGCGATGTAAAAGGTCTTTTCATCCAATAACTGTGTGATGAACTCATTCTTCCCATACATCTCGGCTAGATACCATGCCGTGTACAGTGATACTTCCGTACCCTGAATCTCATTGGAGTGAATGTTTCCGTCGATATACATCGCAGGTTTTCGATCTGCATCACCTTCGTTGAAATTGGTGACGGTTAGCAGCCACAGATCTCTACCCTGATACGACTTCCCAATCGATTCTCTTTTTATGAGATTTGGGTGTGCCTCAGCCAATTCGGCTGTGATATCAGAAATTCCCTGATAGTTGTAATATTTGTTCCAGGAGACCTCAACTTTTGGGTTTGCAGGAGATCCTGCTGCCTGGAAAGTTCCTTCTGTGACCTGAGCTTCAGCCGATTGATTTGCGCTGATGCCAAGCCCCATACCTATAAATAATAAAAGAGTGTATTTAATATTCTTCATGGCAATCACTATCTGATCGTTTGTTCTATAGTTGAAATTCCGGTATTCGGTGCTCCGGCAGAAATGCTGAATGAACCGCTTCCGCGAACAAGCCAGCTTTTCTTGACGGTTCCGTCTCCTTCAATGGATTCGATATTCTCGAGTATATCACCACTCACCAGCTCCAGGTTTCCGGAGAGGTTGATCTTGACGACCGTCTCTTTTACCCAATTGGTGCGCTCACCTAACCTTGAAGCAGTGGGCAGAATGCCATTGTTATGAACATCCACTGTGATGCGGGTCAGGTTGCGTCCGGCTTCTTCCATTTTGAAGTTCACTAATTGAATATCAGGCTTCATGCCCGCAAGTTTAATAAGGAAATCGGTATGCGACTGACTTAAAGAATCTACAAGTTCATATGGAGGATTATAACTTACATACGGTTTGATACCACCTACTTCCACCTTTTTACCGGGGAAATCAGGGTGGTCAACTTCCTGCCATTCCACAAAAGCATCGATGTTCTCCTGTTCTGCCCAGGCAAGGAATTTGGCCTCATCGGATTTAAAGCTCATCGGTTTTCCTTCCTCATCCATAACTTCGGGAGTCCACCATCCGGGGGTACTGAAGCTGAATCGGCCATAGTGGAAATAAGCCCACTGGAACAGATCACCTTGTTGTCCGGGTGCATTTGGGGCTCCGGTTAATTTGGTGATGTCGTTATACGTTTTAGAAACTAAACTATTAACCGCCACATCCTCTTCATACCAACCGTCAATGACACGTTTACTAACGGCTCCACGATTAAAGCTCACCGGCTTACTAAGGTTGTTGGAAGGCCCAAAAGTAACCACAGCAAAAACATTGGGGGTTTCTTCATACAAGAAATCCAGAATAGCCCTGGTCTCAACTTGTGAGGCCATATTTTCTCCTGCCCCCGGGGTAAAGTATGGATAATCATAAGTAAAGTTCTTATTGATGTTCACTCCGCCTTCACCGTCTTCATTGAAGTGCCCGTCATTATCATTATCACGTCCTTCAGTGAGCACATGATACAAACCTTTCTCACCTTCAGTGATATCGGCTTTACTCATCAGGCGATCGTCTTCCGGCAACTTGATCCATTTTCCGGTCTCATCTTCCACGCGTATCATGGTAATGAGGTCATCGTTGTTGAGGTCCTCAAAGGGATCTTCATCAAAGGCGTCATCCCGGTCGTCATTTGTAGATATCGTGTTGACATCCCGCTCATATTTCAGATTCGCAAAATAATGCTCAGTTGCATCCGGATTAACTCTTGGAAACACATAGAAGGTAGTGCTCGCCAAAAGTTCCTGAACTTCATCAGAGGATGAATTGGACAGTAATTTTTCTGCAAAAGAAATAGCCAGTTCACTTCCATAGATGTGTGACCCTTTAACACCGCCGATCACCGCAACAGCAGGGTTATCTTCTACATCTCCGCTGCCAATGGTCAATACCCATATATCCCGGCCTTCTGCGGTTTTTGCAAGAGATTGAAGGGAAGCAAGGTTCCCATAATTTGATTCGAGTCGATCTAACCGATCCGACAGTTCATTAAAATTACTGTATGAATTTTGTGCTGAAATAATGGTGAATGAACCAAAAGTCCATATCAATACCATCAACACTGAACGTAGTATCTTATTTTTCATAAAGTGAGATTATTATTCAGATTTTTAAGTTATGAATAGTAACTCCGTAAACCCTGCAATTCAAAGGTCAAACTGTTAAAAGTTACTAAGCGGTAAGGTAGCTAAATAAGGCTTAAATACTATACAGAACTGTAATTGGCCTGTGATCGAGATTATAGTCTGAAAAAAATGTTTATATCAAACTAACAATTCAACACTAAAACTGAGTATTCCCTTTACTTTCAATCTTGGTTTTAACGGAATAGATGTTATTTTCTGAGCGGTTTTAAAAAACAGAAAAACAGTACATGAAAAAGAAAATAGCAGCACTTACCGGAGTTGGTATCATACTAATTTTGGCATCACAGGTGGCTTGGGCAGATGCTCAAACTGCAGAAGCATCATCAGGAATTATCGGAAGCTGGATCAGCATACTTCCGCCACTGATAGCTATTGGAATTGCATTAGCTTTCAGGCAAGTACTTTTTGCTTTATTTTTAGGAATTTGGATGGGAGCATTTCTTGTTGGAGACCTCACATTCGGAGGAATATTCAACAGTTTCTTTGATGCACTGAGCGGCTACATTGTACCGGGAGTTTCAGATCCCGATCGAATGAGTATCGTTGTATTTTCAATTCTGATCGGTGGAATGGTTGGAGTTATCACCGATAACGGAGGAACCCGGGGCGTTATTAAAGGAATCACCCGCTTTGTTAGGACCAAAGTACAAGGTATGGTGGTTACTTCACTTATGGGTTTCGTTGTGTTTTTTGATGATTATGCGAACACCATGGTAGTAGGGAATACCATGCGCCCGCTTACTGATAAACTTCGTATTTCCCGCGCTAAACTGGCTTACCTGGTGGATGCTACTGCAGCTCCCATTGCCACAGTTGCCCTGGTAAGTACGTGGATCGGAGCTATGGTAGGCTTTATTGCAACGGCTCAGGCAGGTATGCCCGACTTTAATGAAGCAGCCTATTCGGTTTTCATCAATTCACTGCCGTATAACTTTTATGCGTTCTTTACGATTCTTTTCGTGATACTTATTGCTTTTTCCGGACGCGATTTTGGCACCATGCTGAAGGCAAGGATCACACTTTATAAGGCCAAGCACGATTCAAAACTAGATAAGTACAACCTGTACAAAGACAAGATCGAAGAGGATGAGGAGAAAAAAAGTGAGTCACATTGGGCCAATGCCGCCATTCCAATTCTAACGCTTGTTTTCGGAACCATAATCGGATTGTTTGTGACCGGTGAAGGAGACTCCATTCAGGCTATTATTGAAACAGCGAACTCTTACGATGCTTTATTATGGGGATCATTAGCATCCGTTGTAGTAGCTATTGCTATGACACTTTCACAAAAACTGCTGGATGTGGAGAAGACACTGGAGGGCATGATGAACGGAATGCATGTTATGTTTGACGGTGTGCTTATCCTGGTGTTAGCATGGGCTTTGAGTGACGTAACGGTAGCGCTCGGAACTGCAGATTATCTTGTTTCTGTATTCGGAGAAACCCTTAACCCATACTGGATGCCTGCTATTGTATTGGTGTTATCTGCGCTAACCGCTTTTGCGACCGGATCAAGTTGGGGGACAATGGGTATCCTGATGCCACTTGTTGTTCCGTTAGGATGGGAAATTGGTACTTCAACAGGTATTCCCACAGAGATGACTCTTGAAGTGATCTATGCAAGTGTAAGTGCGGTGTTAGCCGGTTCTGTTTGGGGAGATCATTGTTCTCCTATTTCTGATACTACGATCCTAAGTTCCATCGCAACACAGTGTGATCATGTTGAGCACGTAAATACTCAATTACCTTATGCCATGGTTGTTGGGGGGCTCAGTATCCTGGCAATGATTAGTGCATTGGTATTGAATATTTCAGTATGGATCATTTACCCGGTAGGGATAGCAGCGATCATCGCTATCATCTATAAATTTGGAAAGATCCCTGATCCGGAAGAATATACGCCCGAAGGTAAAGAAGCTACTATAACAAGCCTGGACGGTTAGACCCCGTTTTTACTGAAATTTTTCAGTTCAGAAAATAATTGACGAATAATTAAGTTGATGTAGATGAACTGCTAATCAATTTTTGGAAGAATGAGAATACTGGTCGGCCTCATCATTGTCTTAGTTTCAGGTTGTAACCAATTTGAGAATTAACAGGTAGTTTCGGAAACTTATGTAGGAGAATGGCATTGGCAAGAAAGTGTTGGAGGAATTGGGGGATGGACTATAAATACAGACTCGGTTGATTACTCCGAGAGCATCACGATAAATCAAAGTAATGAGTTGTATTGGTATCGAGATGGGGAGTTGGTAGAGAAATATATTATCACTGATATTCCTGAAGATACCGACGGTGAGTTACTACTTAAACCTTTACTTGAAAGTTCATCGTTGGAAAAAGTAATAATTGGATCAGAAAACGGCAGGCTGATCATTGGTGATACTTGCTATGATTGCTACATCTATTATTTCAAACGGTGATCAACCATTCACAACAAAATGCTGTTCTGTTTTTAAATCCTTGGTTCCGGGTTCATAGCTTCGTTCAGTAAAATCTATATTTCCTTCTTTATTGATCAGCAGAACTGTAGAACATCGGGATCCATAATTTTCAGACTTGATGAATATGGAGGATACCGTTTTTTCAAGATCTCTTGGGATGCCCGTCACCGGAAGATTTTCTTCAGAAGCTTTGGTTTCATCTTTAAGGAGCTCAAAAAGGCTTTCTTTGTCGATCTTGTTTTTCTGAATAATCTCAGTTAACTGACGGTTTGCAGAATTCACTTTAGGCCATGAGGTGTCAAGTAAAGCGTTACTGATACCGTGAATGCCGTCATTAATATTGGTAACTTTCTTATTCTGATTGGAATAATGATAGAAGCCTTTTGCATCCCAAAGCAGCAGATTGAAGCCATTATACTCTTCCGCCTTCTGTGTGACTTCCTGCAAATAATCCATGGCCGATTTCCCGGACTTCAGATAATTCATTACCAACTCTCCGCGGGTAGGGGGGTCTTTTTTTTGAATTTTAGGATCACGGTAGTTCGTAAGTGTGCCCCACCTTCCATCTTTATGTACGCCCAGCCAGGTTCCTCCCCCTTCAATATCTTTGCCTGCAAGTATATCCGGATGTTTTTCTTCTGTCCAAAATTGAGCTTTTCGGGTAGGACGCCCATAAAATTCATCCCGATTTCCAGCTAAAATCAGATTATATTTGGGATGATGATTGTAAGCAAAAGTAATTAAGCACATAAAATTAATCGGTAGATTTCGATATTTCCTTGAATCTAAGCATATTCATGAAACCTAATCCAAGTTTTTCGTAGAGTACAACATGCAGAAGAGCAAAGAACTCTTTAGGGACTTATTAATACTTCTATTCGGACTTGCCGGAATAGTCTGGTTTTTCTATTCGTTTTCGGTAATGCATCCACTAACTATCGAAGAACTCACCCATCCAAAAGATCGGATCGTTGAAAAAGCGGATTCCGTATTCCAGAGCTGGCAGTTTAAACCGGTTGAGTTTCACCCTCAGGTAAATTTTGATGTATCCGGGAGTGTAATTGATTCCCTGCAAAAAAAATGGGGAGTCACAGAGTTTAAACGACAAGTAGTGGATTCTGAATTTCTAAATAATTTACCACTTATAAGGTGGGAGGTATCAGAATTCAACACAGAAAATGAAGAAACTGAGATCGAAGCTAATGTAGGATTAACTCCCGATGGGCGTGTGGTCAGTTTCTCAGTTAATACTGAGTTAATTGCGAGTCAGCGGCCTTTTAACAGGTATGCGGTGCGACATGTTTTCCAGGACCAGGTAGAAAATTACAGTCGTGGGTTAGAAGATTCACTTATTACCGGCTTAACTGATTATCAGCATTTCACATCCGGTTCACAAAGCAGTAATGAGCAGGAAGGAAGAATTATAGATCGGCTTAGAGAACTAAGAGGAGAAGACGAAGCCCGTTATTACTCGATGGATAATATCTGGAACCTAACAGAATTTTATTTGAACCGAACTGTATGGCGAAATTATGATCTGGTTCAAGATTCTGTCAGGATCATGGATGAAGGAGGAGTTCGTTTTGCACGTACATTTTTTAATGTACAAGATTCTCTTTCCGACATCAGGGTAGACATTACCATGGATGTGATGCCGGCAGGT
This sequence comes from Gracilimonas halophila, assembly GCF_042684365.1. Taxonomy (NCBI): domain Bacteria; kingdom Pseudomonadati; phylum Balneolota; class Balneolia; order Balneolales; family Balneolaceae; genus Gracilimonas; species Gracilimonas halophila. The sequence continues at coordinate 154,580 of NZ_JBHULI010000022.1, forward strand.
TCTATCAAATCTCTGGATTTTACCATTTCCCCGGCTCTTTCTGCAGGTGATAATACCTTTACAGATATCCTGGAAAGTGTTTCCCTTTTCCTCATTTTAACTTTCGCCATTTGGTTGCTATTTGTGTTTTATCTGCGGATAAAAGCTCGTGCCATCGATACTAAGCCAGCTATGATCATAGCCGTAGTGGCAGGTTTTATTGTCCCGGGATTTTGGGTACTCCAGTTCATCTATGACTTAGGTTTCATCTTTGGTAGTACCGGAACCGATCAGATCTTAAATGGTTTAATGGCGATCGCGGTTCTGGGCGCGATCAGTGCGGTAGGATTTTTTGTAATGACAGCGGTCAGTGATTCCATAACCCGACAATATTGGCCCGAGAAATTGAAGACATGGGATTTAGTTCGTCGCGGACTCTTCGTGAATAAACCGGTTGGCCGGGGAATTATTAATGCGATTAGCCTTGGGGGATTTTTAGCTGGTTCAGTTGGCCTCTTTTTAATACTTATTCCGGGCTCATACATTTCTGCAGATACCGGTTTAATATCAGATAATTATTTTCTTCCTTCTATTGCAAACCTGATGGTTACTGCAATGATGGTGTTAGTAATTGTAGTTCCGATCTTTCTCATAATTGGTAATCAAGTTAAAGGTGTAGTAAAAAGAGAGTGGGTGATCCCGGTTTTAAGTGCATTTTTATTTGGATTGATAGATTTCCTTCCGTTTTCTATTGAACCGGATCTTATAGACCGGGCCATGAGAGTAGTGTTTGGTCTTATTCTCGGCTATTTCTATATCCGATACGATATTCTCACCATTGTATTTGGCTTTTTTATCTTTTTAAATCTTCTTTCAACATCTAAAGGATGGGTTATAGCGGGTTCCCCTGACGCTAATGCTTTTTACCTTTTTGTCCTGGTAGTTCTCACGCTATCCGGACTAGGAGTTTATTTTATTATAAAGGGGACCGACCGTAAAGAGCTTCCCGAATATGTACCAACTTACATTGTAGAGCAGGCAAAAGAACAGCGTTTAAAGCAAGAACTTTCCATTGCGCGAGTGGTACAGCAAACCTTTCTTCCGTCCAAGATCCACCATCTTCCCGGAATAGATATAGCCGGTGTTTGTATTCCTGCCCAGGAAACCGGTGGTGATTATTATGATATGATCTCACTCGGAGAGCAGCGGACAGCTATAGCCATTGGAGATGTGAGTGGGAAGGGTATTCGTGCCGCATTCTATATGACATTCACAAAAGGAGTACTTCACAGTTTAAGTGCTCTGATCTTATCTCCGGTAGAATTATTGAATCAACTGAATAGATTGTTCAAAGAAAATGCCACAAGAGGAACATTCATTTCTATGATCTATGGAATACTGGAAGCCGATAAGCGCAAATTCACCTTTGCGAGGGCCGGACATAATCCTATGCTTGTGGTTAAGAACAATGGAGATACCGAATGGCTTAAACCGGATGGTGTAGGAATAGGTGTGACGAATGGGGATAATTTTCTGAAATGTACTCAGGAAGCCAGCTTAAAACTAAAAGAAGGAGATGTGGTGATCCTTTACACAGATGGTATTACTGAAATGTTGAATTCAGGTAATCATTTCTATGGGGAAGATAGATTGGAGAGGTTGGTAAAAGGAGTTCGAAAAGCATCCTCAGAAAAGATTCTGGAGATCATCGTGGATGATGTAAATGAGTTTAAAGGGATGGCCAGACAGCATGATGATATGACGCTCGTAATTATTAAAGCTGATGCTTCCGTAAATCAGTAATGTGTCTGATGATTCTTCAGGTTCCACACGCTCTGCGTTATAACTTATCTCTTTTTAAGTTTTCCATAGCCTTTCCAGGTATCAATGCCCATAAAGAAGTTTTCAGCAAGAATTCCCTTAATATCTTCACAGGCAATTCGTATTATTGGCTGAACTAATAAAGTATTTAATATGAGTCTCAGTCAGTCGGTAGAAGATTATTTAAAGGCGATTTATGTGTTGCAGTCAGAAGGAGAAGCTGCAAGTACCACAAATATTGCGAAAGCGCTCGATGTTTCATCGGCATCAGTTACAAACATGTTGAAGCGACTGGCTAAGATGCAGCTATTGGAACATGAATCCTATAAAGGGGCTAAGCTTACGCCTGCAGGAAGTAAAATTGCACTTGAAGTTCTTCGTCATCATAGATTGTTGGAATTGTATCTGAAGGATGTGATGGGGTATTCCTGGGATGAAGTTCATGATGAGGCTGAAAATCTTGAACACCATATTTCAGAACAGTTTGAGGACCGTATAGCTGAATTATTGAATCACCCTACCCACGACCCTCATGGAGATCCTATTCCCACAAAAGACGGAGTGATGCCGGAAATGGCCCAGCTTTCAATTTTAGAAGCAGACGAAGGTGTTTCCTATATTATTGGAAGGGTAAAAGATCAGGACCCGGAATTACTTCGCTATCTCGAAAAGATCGGGGTGATACCCGGAGTAAAGATCGAAGTGATTGAAAAGACCCCATTTCAGGGTCCGGTTAAAATTCAGATCGAAGAGAGGGAAGAGCAGGTATTGGGTTTTGCAGTTGCCAGCGAAGTGTATCTGGTAGAATAATAAAGCATTTAGATACCTTAAATACGCATCTCGATACCGGATCGCTGCATTTGCTCTTTCAGATCTTTGATCTCGATCTCTTTAAAGTGAAAAATACTGGCAGCGAGTACAGCATCGACATTCGCTAATTTTACGGCATCAATGCAATGCTGAATAGTCCCTGCTCCGCCACTTGCGATCACCGGTATGCGAACAAGTTTATTCACCTTCTCCAGTAGTTCAATATCGAAGCCCGATTTGGTTCCGTCACGGTCCATGCTGGTCAGAAGGATCTCTCCGGCGCCTCTTTCTTCCACTTCCTGCATCCATTCCAGGGCATTCAGGCCGGTATCTTCGGTTCCGCCTTTGACATAAACATTCCATGAGTTACCGTTCTTTTTGGCATCAACAGCAGCTACAATGGCCTGTGCCCCGAATGTAGCGGATGCCTTATTAATGAGCTCAGGGTCTTTTACGATGCTGCTGTTCAAAGAAACTTTATCAGCACCGGATTTAAGCAATTCTTCAATTTCATCAACGGTCTTGATCCCACCGCCTACGGTGAATGGGATATTGATCTCTGCAGCAATTCTCTTGACGAGTTCAACCAGTGTTTTACGCTTTTCCAGAGTGGCGGTGATATCCAGAAACACCAATTCATCGGCACCTTCTTCGCTATAGCGTTTGGCAAGCTCAACCGGGTCGCCGGCATCTCTGAGTCCTTCAAAATTGATACCTTTCACGGTGCGCCCGTTCTTAATATCCAGGCAGGGAATAATTCGTTTAGTAAGCATATACTTCTATAGATTCACTTTCACAGCTTAGTAAGGAACGCCATGAAAAAAAACTTCACAAGGAATATAGAAAATTATTGAAAAGGGGTTTTCCTAAATGATACTTTATCATTTATTGAACGTGACCATTTCCAGGAGTGATATTCTGTTCTCATAGTAAGCCTTCCCAACAACCACGGCATCAATATGAGCCTTATTCAATTTCTGTAGATCCTCCAGTGAGGAAACACCTCCGGAAGCTATGATCCTGATCTCAGGAAAATCCTTTTTCAGAGAATTGTAAAGTTCAAAATTAGGCCCTGAAAGGGTTCCGTCTTTGGAGATATCGGTACAAAGAACTTCCTGTAAACCGTGATCGATCATCCGGCTCAAAAAGGATTCCACGGACTCTTCGGCTGTTTCGAGCCATCCCGAGTAAGCAATTTTACCATCTTTTAGATCCATTCCCAGGATCATACTCCCGGGAAATTGTTCCAGAGACTTCAACCAGTCTTTTTCATTTTTGATGGCCATAGAGCTGCAGATCACTTTCGAAAGCCCGGCATCTAACAGCATTTCCACATTATCAAAACTGCGGATCCCGCCGCCGGTCTGAACTGAAATTCCTAGTTCCGAAATGATCTCTCTGATTTGGGGAAGGTTCACAAATTTTCCTTCTTTGGCACCATTCAGGTCAACCACATGAATATGATCAAATCCTGCTTCTTTGAATTTTTTAGCCTGATTTAACGGGGATTTATCATAAACAGTAACTTCTTCATACGATCCTTTGTGAAGGCGAACAGCTTGTCCATTCAGCAGATCAATAGCGGGAATTGTTTGCATAATATTCTTTTTTGCTGCAAAGGTAGGGGTAAACCATTAGAGAATCATTATTCATTTAAAATCAGGAACAAATAAAAGCTTTCCTATGTTTGGTCGAAGTATTTGATCAACGAAAAAAATAACATGGATAAAGAAGGACACATAAAGCTTAATAAGCTGACTAAAAGTTACCAAGAGGGAGTCAAAACCCGGGCTGTTTTAGATGAGATGGACTTGTCAGTCAAAGAAGGGGAGCTGATCGTACTTTTAGGCCGATCCGGTTCAGGAAAAAGTACCTTACTGAATTTAGTGAGTGGAATTGATAAACCGGACTCCGGGGAGGTAGTGATCGGTGGAACCGATCTTGCCAAGCTCAATGAAAAAGACCGTACCCTCTTTCGCCGAAAAAATATCGGATTTGTGTTTCAGTCGTTTAACCTGATCTCAACCCTTACTGCTCATGAAAATGTGCTTTTACCGTTAAAGCTAAAAGGGGCCAATGACGAAGAAACCCTTAGTAAGGCACAAAGGTTTTTGGATGAAGTAGGGCTTGGTGACAGGGGCGACAGTTACCCCGACCGTCTTTCAGGAGGGGAACAACAACGGGTTGCTATCGCGCGGGCTCTGGCTCACGAACCCATGTTGATCCTGGCCGATGAGCCTACCGGAAACCTTGATTATGAAACCGGGAAAACCATTCTGGATATCCTCAAGAATCTGGTTCGTAAGAACGGAAGAACAATCATCCTTGCTACTCATGATCGTGATATTTGCAAGATCGCTGACCGCGTGCTTGAGATCCGTGGTGGGAAGTTAAGTGAAATATCAATCACAGAAGAAGCCATCCAATAATGACTAAACATTCCTCCGACCTGCTTTGGCTTTCCAGTTTACGATTTCTGCTTCAGCACCCCTGGCATTTTGCTTTATCAATTTTGGGAGTGGCTCTGGGAGTTTCTGTGGTGGTGTCCATAGATCTTTCCAACAGCTCGGCCAAAACAGCCTTTTCCTTATCCACTGAAGCTGTTACCGGAAAAGCAACACATCAAATTCAGGGAGCCGCCGAGGATCTTGATGAAGAAGTATATCGAACCATAAGGATCGATGGAAAGATCCGGAAATCAGCACCTGTAGTTGAAGGGTACGCACGAATTCAAGGAGTGAAGCGCACCTTCCAGGTATTGGGCGTTGACCCAATAGCAGAAGCTCCATTCAGGGATTTTGCAAGTCAGGAGGCGGGAATAGAGTTATCTGAATTCATGGGTGGTGAAAATACAGGTTTGATCGCCGAATCGGTAGCAGATGAATTGGAAGCATCGATAGGAGATACCCTTTCCATTTCAGTTGGAGGACGTTCGTTCAGTATTCAACTGATCGGGCTTATCGATGCACAAGACGACCGCAGCCGGCAGGCACTGGAAAGTTTGTTAGTAGTGGATGTAAGTACCGCTCAACGATTATTTGATATGCAGGGACAATTATCCCGAATCGACCTGATACTTCCGCAAAATGATGAAGATAATATCATCCCTGAACTTAAGACCGTCTTACCGGATGGAGCTGATGTCATTCGCTCAGACTCCAGAACTGAGACCGTCGAACAGATGACCAGGGCTTTTGAATTCAACTTGCAGGCGTTGAGTATGCTCGCGTTGTTAGTTGGGATGTTTCTTATTTACAACACCATGACCTTTTCGGTGGTACAGCGAAGGCCACTCATTGGCCGTCTTCGGGCGTTGGGGGTCACCAAGAATGAGATCCTGACTATTATACTTAAAGAAGCCGTATTGATCGGATTTCTTGGAACTGTAATCGGGATCATCTCAGGAATATTCCTTGCACAGGTTTTAGTGAATTTAGTTACGCAGTCGATCAATGATCTATATTTTGTGTTGTCGGTACAGGAACTGACCATTGGTTTATTCCCACTTCTAAAGGGAGTTTTGCTTGGGTTGGGAGCCACATTGATAGCTTCTTACTGGCCGGCTCGGGAAGCCTCTCAGGCTGAAGTATCCACGGTGTTAAAACGCTCATCGAATGAATCAAAGATATCTCAACGAATGGTGTCTTTGGCAGGAATAGGTCTATTGGGAGGCTTAGCCGGAGTTGGGGTTTTATTCATACCTAATGGAGGAATTGCTGCCGGTTACTCGTCACTCTTATTTATGATCGTTGGGTTTTCGCTTATCATTCCACTCTTGATCGTTGGGATGGCCAAGATATTTCGGCCTGTTTTGGGGAAACTAAATGGATTGATAGGTAAAATGTCGGTGCGGGGGGTAGTTACAGAATTGAGCCGAACTTCCGTTGCCATTGCCGCTTTAGTTGTAGCAGTAGCAGCAACGGTTGGCGTTGGGGTGATGGTGGACAGTTTCCGGACCACAGTGGTTTCATGGCTGGAATCTCAGCTACAGGCGGATGTGTACGTGCAACCACCAAGTTCAGTCTCAAGAAATGCAGACTCCGAACTTATTCCGATGCTCGTTGATATTCTGAAGGAAACCGAAGGTGTTGCAGAGTCTCACACCGTACGAAGCGTGGATGTTCGGACGAACAATGGAACTGATAACCTGGTAGCGATCGATCAGGGGGAAACAGCCCGAAATACCTACCAGCTTAAAGAAGGAGATCCCGTTTTTTGGCAGGACTACACGGAAGAAGATATCCTTATGGTTTCTGAAGTCTATGCCTATAGAAATGAGGTAAACTTAGGAGATTCCCTATTCATGGAAACTGACAGGGGAAGGCAAGGTTTTGAAGTGAGGGCCATTAACTTTGATTATGCTTCCGATATTGGGACCATCACGATCAACCGGGAGATCTATGATCGATATTTTGAAGATGAGGCGATCTCAGGATTAGCTTTGTATGCCGCAGATGGGGTTGAGGTTGATGATCTGGTAGAACGGCTCCGTGAACGATCGGAAGGCTTGCAGGAAGTATTCATTCGATCCAATAAGGGACTTAGGGAAGCATCAATAGAGATCTTTGACCGAACATTCACGGTAACAGTTGTCCTGAGAATGCTGGCTATTCTGGTGGCTTTTATCGGTGTTTTAAGTGCATTGATGGCTCTCCAGCTTGAACGTTCAAGAGAACTGGCGGTATTAAGAGCTAATGGAATGACTCCCGGGCAGCTCTGGAATTATGTGATCACACAAACCGGAGTGATGGGAGTGATGGCGGGAATTCTTTCCGTTCCACTCGGAATATTGATGGCCTATATTTTGGTGTATGTCATCAATTTACGCTCATTTGGCTGGACACTTCAGTTTATGATATCTCCGGAGGTCCTGATCCAGGCTGTTACTTTGGCGATTGTAGCTGCACTGTTAGCAGGATTATATCCATCATGGAAAATGGCCAAAGCAAATCCTGCTGATGCATTAAGGAATGAATGATCAATAGTTATATAATACTATGAAAACAATGAGAAAAATTTATTGGCTGGTATTTGTAGGAACCTTGATAGCCGGAATTATATGGTTTTGGCCGGAACAAGATCAGGAGATCCGTACTTCTGTATCTGTTGCTGAAGCTATGGGTGGAGGGGATGATGAAGGATATTTGAGAGCTACAGGTCCTCGAGAATTTATATTTCCTGATGACCACGGGCCGCATCCAGGCTTTAGAACCGAGTGGTGGTACTATACGGGAAATGTATTTACCGAAGAAGGACGTCAGTTTGGGTATCAATTCACCATTTTCAGAAGTCAGATGAGTCCGCCGGATACCACAAGTGGTGACGAAGCTTTCAGTGAAGACTGGAATACTGATCAGCTTTATCTGGGACATTTTGCCATTTCGGATGTGGAGAATGAGGATCATGTTTTTGAGGAAAGATACAGTCGCGGCGCAGCAGGATTGGCCGGTGCTCAGGTAGAACCCTATCGGATTTGGCTGGAAGATTGGGAGATCCTGCGGGTGGATACAGAAAATGCTGACGATAAAAATTTCACGGTTCGGGTGACTGCCGAAATGGGAACAGGATCGAAAATAGATTTTACTATCACTCCGGCAAAACCATTGGTGCTGCAAGGAGAAGAAGGATACGATAAAAAAGGTGCAGAAGAAGGTAATGCATCCTACTACTTGGCTTTCACCCGTATGAATACCGAAGGATTTATCACTAAAGACGGAGAAGAATATCAGGTTTCAGGCTCAAGCTGGATGGATCATGAATGGAGCACTTCGGCTTTAGATGAAAGCCAGGAAGGCTGGGATTGGTTTTCCCTTCAACTTTCTAATGGTTATGATCTGATGTACTATCAATTGAGAAATGCCGACGGCTCGGTCAGTGAATTCACGACCGGATCTTTCATCGACCCCGATGGAAATAAGACTATCATAAATCCTGAAGATGTAGAATTGGACGTGCTGGATACCTGGGAAAGTCCGCACAGTCGGTCAGTGTATCCTTCGCAGTGGAATATAAAGATCCCAAAATTTGATCTCGAGTTAGAGCTGGTTACGCTTTTCCCCGATCAGGAGATGGATGTTTCAGTTAGGTATTTTGAAGGCACACTGGGAATTTCAGGAGAAATGAATGAGCAGCAAATAAGAGGGAATGGGTTTATTGAGATGACAGGCTACGAAGAGGATTGAGGTACAAGTTACAAGTAGCAAGTACTTTTCACTTTCGCCTTTTCGCCTTTCACATAACCCCAATGTTAATTTTCAGAAATTACGTTGTTTGGGTGAGATAAATTGGAGAACTTTGCACCCGCAAAACCTAAACAGGATTCATATTTAAGCATGGCTGATATCAAAACGATTACTCAAAAGGATTACGAATTTTTGATCGAACTGGAAGAATTGATCTACGACCGAAAAGATGAGATGCCTGACGGTTCTTATACTACTTCCATGTTTAAAAAAGGAATCGATAAGATCGCTCAGAAAGTAGGGGAAGAAGCTGTGGAAACAGTGATCGCCTCAAAAAATTCAAAAAATAAAGAGACCGTGAATGAGGCGGCTGATCTGATCTTCCACCTGATGTTGCTGCTTGCTGAAAAAGAGATCCCGCTGCACAAAGTTATCAAGAAGCTTCGGAAACGCCACAATAAGGGTACACATAAGCATATTGGTGAATAATTTACGGTGATATCACCCGTTAGATAATTCGATAAACGAATAAAGAATTTCCGAATAACGAGTTTTAACAGCTCCCACCTTCTTTGTATCTTTGGTGCTTAAAGTGAGACGCACCTATATCCTGTTCAATCCATGAATAACATTCGAAATTTTTGCATTATTGCCCATATTGACCATGGGAAATCAACCTTAGCAGACCGACTTCTTCAGTTAACCGGCGCGATTAGCGAACGGGATATGAAAGAGCAAATGCTGGATGACATGGATCTGGAACGTGAGCGTGGAATTACCATTAAGAGTCACGCTATCCGCATGGATTACAAGAGACCAAATGGTGAGGACTACATTTTCAACCTGATCGACACTCCCGGCCACGTTGACTTTGCCTATGAAGTATCTCGAGCGTTGAAGGCTTGTGAAGGTGCTCTTTTAATTGTGGATGCCGCCCAGGGCATTGAAGCTCAAACTATTTCAAATCTATATCAGGCCATTGATCAGAATCTTGAGATCATCCCGGTGTTGAATAAGATCGACCTTCCCGGGGCAGATCCTGAAGGGGTTGGTCAGCAGATCGTAGATATGATCGGTTGTGAGTACGAAGATATTCTTCATGTTTCCGGTAAAACCGGAGAAGGGGTGGATAAGCTCCTGGAAGAAATTGTAGAGAAAGTACCCGGCCCAAAAAGAGAAGATGAAAAACCACTGCGTGCACTAATTTTTGATTCTGTTTTCAATACTTACAGAGGCTCGATTGCCTATGTGAGGGTAATGGAAGGAGTGCTCCGAAAAGGAGATCTCTTCAAATTCATGTCGAACCATGAAGAGTATAATGCTGAAGAGATCGGGTACCTGAAAATGAAACAGGAGCCAACTAAAGAACTACATGCAGGCGAAGTGGGATATGTGATCGGTAGTGTAAAATCGCTGCAGGATGTGCGTGTTGGTGATACGATAACTAAAGTAGAAAATCCGGCTAAAGAACCGATCCCGGGTTATAAGGAAGTGAAACCAATGGTATTCAGTGGGATCTTCCCAACTGATTCCGATGATTTTGAAGACCTCCGTGCTGCCCTTGAAAAACTTCAGCTGAATGACGCTTCCCTAACCTACGAACCGGAAACATCCAAGGCTCTTGGTTTTGGATTCCGTGCAGGATTCCTTGGTCTCCTTCATATGGAAATTGTACAGGAACGTCTCGACCGTGAATTTGATATCGATATTATAACAACGGTACCTAACGTTCAGTATGAAGTAGAGCTGGTTGAGAAGAACAAAAGAATTGAGGTAGATAACCCAAGTCAGATGCCGGGTGTTGGGGAGATCGAGGCTATTTATGAGCCTTACATCAAAGCGAGTATCATTACTCCGGCCGATTATATTGGCCCTGTTATGAAATTATGCCAGGAAAGGCGGGGTATTTATGTAAATCAGCTTTTCATGCAAAATAATCGGGTTGAAATTACGTATGAACTACCGATGGCGGAAGTTGTATTTGATTTCTATGATCGCCTAAAATCCGGAACAAGAGGTTATGCCTCCCTGGATTACGAATTTATTGAATACCGAAAAGGTGATCTTGTGCGTTTGGATATTCTGCTTAATGGCGATCAGGTTGATGCACTTTCAAGTATTACCCACCGTGACAAGGCGTATTATCTGGGAAGAAAAGTTTGTGCAAAATTAAAGGAACTTATTCCTCAGCAGCAGTTTGAAGTAGCAGTACAGGCATCTATTGGAAACCGCATCATTGCACGAGATACGGTGCGCGCTATGCGTAAAGATGTTACAGCAAAATGTTATGGCGGTGATATCTCCCGAAAACGAAAGCTGCTTGAAAAACAAAAAGAAGGGAAAAAACGTATGAAACAGGTAGGAACGGTAGAAATTCCGCAAGAAGCATTCCTTGCCGTACTATCTATGGATGAAGACGACAGATAAAAAACCTATGCAGAAATTAATGAAACGTATATTATTCTTTTTCATCATGATGGTGATGATATCCACTGCCGCACAGGCACAATTCGAGGAACCCGTGATAAAAAAAGTAAGCAACGAAGATCGGGCTGATTTCCAACGACAATTTTCCGATATAAAATGGACCGGGCAGGGATTCCGTTTTAACGAATTGGATCGAATGCCGGCTATTGAGATCAGAGCGGTTCTGCAGAGTGCCTATGGTGACCCTACTCAAACAGTAGAAGATATAATTGAAAAAGACGGATATCTTCGGGATGGGAAGTCCATTCAATTTGAATATTGGTTTATCATTGACGGTTATATTCCTATGATGGTTTTAGATCTTGAAGGCCCTTTCGACAATGGCTTGGTATACGTTGGAGCCAGCAGGTATGTTGATCTGATGCCCGCTGTTAAACGTACTTTAACTAAAGAGTTAAGGGAAGCATCTCCCAAAGAATACGTTGACTATTTTTATTCTCCCGAAAGAGGGCAGTGGTTTAAAGTTTCCTATGAATCGGGCGAATATAAAAAAGAGGAAATCAAGCAACCCTCACACATAAACATTAAATAAGCACATCTTGGAAGACAAAAAGGATCAAAACGATCAGGGCATAAGCTCGTACTGGCAAAAAAAGAAGGACAAAAAAGAAGAAGAAAATAAGAAAGCGAAATCCTGGCTTCGTGAATGGGTAGATGCTATTGTTTTCGCTTTTATAGCCGCTGCATTGCTTCGGGCATTTCTCTTTGGTTCATACAAGATTCCTACTCCTTCAATGGAGAAAACCCTGATGACCGGAGACCTCCTTATCGTATCTAACGTAACATATGGTCCCCGAACGCCTATGGCAGTATGTGTTCCATTTTTACAAGGGTGGTGTGTTCCCGGAATTAAGCTTCCTTCAACTCGTTTACCGGGATTTAGAGATATTGAACGCAACGATATTTTTGTTTTCAATGTACCATGGGAAGTGAAGCCGGTCTCCCAAAAAACAAATTATATAAAACGGGCTGTTGCCATAGCCGGAGATACCATTTCTATCGAGGATAAAACACTGTATATAAATGGTGAGCCAGAAGAAGACCACGAAGGATTGCAAAAGCATTATGTGTTAAGAATGTCTGATCGGGTGCGTTTAAGCAGTGCAAAAATGGAATCGGTTGGAGGAGAATTGATCGGCTATAACAATCAGGATACATATATTGTGAATATGTCGGATGAAGTGGCTGAAACGGTTCAGGGTTGGGCTGAGTTGGATACCATGTATCTGAATATAAGTGATGAGGGAGTGGTGGACAGGAATTATGTACAAAGTCAGGGTGATTTCTCTAAAGCATTCAATAATTCCGATCAAATGCCTGAGATAGTTGTGCCTTTTGAGGGACAGCAGATCGAGATAACCAATGATAATTGGTATATCTACAAAGATATCATTGAACGCTACGAACGCAATGAATTACGAAGAGAAGGTGGAGCCATCTTTATTAACGGGGAGGAAACAAATTCCTATACCATTAAGCAGGATTACTATTTCGGGATGGGTGATAACCGTGATAACAGTCAGGATTCTCGTTTCTGGGGTTTTGTACCTGAAGATCACGTTATTGGAAAAGCATCACTGGTTTGGTTCTCAACCGACAACTTCGTGCCCCGTTTCGAACGAATATTTACGGTAATTAAGTAGAACTCAGAATTCAGGAGTCAGAACTCAGTTGGTCCTGAGTCCTGAATTCTGAGTTCTGACTACTCTAACTCTTTGCCATTGTTTTACCTTTGGGAGCTCCTTCCCGAATGGCGAGCTGTCCACAGCCTGCATCAATATCATCTCCGCGGCTTCGGCGAACCGTAGCACGAACATCGTTTTTGATGAGTTCCCGCATGAAATCGTTAAGTCGCTCTTCCCGGGCACGTTTTAATTCTACACCGGCCACATTGTTATACATGATGATATTTACCTTGCTTGGAACCCACTTCACGATCTTGGCAAGATCACGTGCATCCTGAGGACTGTCGTTGAAATTATCAAACAGCAGGTATTCATAAGTGATCGATTTATCTGTGGCTTTGTAGTAATGCTTTACGGCGTCTTCCAGGCTCTCCAGATTCATCGAGCTGTTGATAGGCATGATCTTATCTCTCTTATCGTCGGTAGGGGCGTGAAGGGAAATGGCTAGGTTAAATTCTTCCTGGTCATCTGCCAGTTTTTTGATCTGTTTGGTAAGCCCAACAGTGGAAACGGTTATGCGCTTAGGAGAAAGCTCGATGCTCAGTGGATCTGAAATAATATGGGCTGAATTTACGATCGCTTTATAGTTATGAAGAGGTTCACCCATACCCATATAAACAATATTAGTGATCTTCTTCCCGTATTTTTCTTCAGCAAGATCATTGATGTATTGCACCTGATCTACAATTTCACCGTGTGTAAGGTTTCTGAAAAGGCCCATTTTCCCTGTAGCACAAAATGCGCAGCCGAACACACAACCAACCTGAGAAGAGACGCAGACCGTCAATCTTCGGGCGGCTCCATCTGCGAAAAAGTCTGGAATTAAAACAGCTTCAATTTTATACTCTTCTTCCTTGTCATTCAGCTGGAACAGGAATTTAATGGTTCCGTCTTTACTTTCTTGTTGCTGAACCGGTTTTATCCGATTTACAGTAGCGATATCCCGCAGCTTCTCACGCAGATCTTTGGAGAGGTTGGTCATATCCTCAAAATCAGAAACCCCTTTCTGGTACATCCATTGAAAGATCTGATCTGCCCGGAAACTTTGAAGTCCAAGTTCAGAACAGAAATGGGTTAATTCGTCTTTTGTGAGCGCTTTAAGATCGGTTTTTGGGGTCGTTTCGGTAGTATTCATATGCCCCAAAGATACGCAATAATCGATCGAACATCGAATGAACTAAAAAGACTTCAGTGTATGATCATAAAAGCATAACCATCAACTGATCTCAGCTAAAATTTGATCGACCCTATGAAGTACAAAATTCAAATGAGCTTTATTGTATCGTTCATTTGAGGTTCTCAAAGTACTTTCAATATCATTCTTGAGAATATCGAGTTGCTCAAAAAGCAAAGCTCTAAGGTCTGATTGCTGTATGTGGAAATCAGTTCGAAGTTCTTCATTCCCGTACTCCGGTCGGTAATCACCCGGCGGATTTCTTGCTTCAGCTTTGGCTTCAAGTAAGAGGTATGCTACCTGATCTAACCAGGCATTTTGCAGGTTCCTTCTATAGGTATCGATCTCAGAATTGTTATTTAATTCCTTCCAGATGCTATTTCTAAGATCATCAAGCATTTCTGCAGGACCGTAGGCTTCTTCGCCGAGCACGGCATGTTGCTCAACTAACCGCTCCAGCCGGTGAGGGGATAACAAGGCGTTAAGACCTGAGGTTTGAAACCACCGAATCCTTTCAACAACACCCACATGTTCAAATCGGCGAAGCAGGTCTTTATCAATAAGCCACTCCGGGGTTTCAAAAAGATGTTCACTCAGGAAATCCATGGAACGCTTTTGTTCTTCCCTGGATATCTCAGTGTAAACTACTCCCGGTTGCCCATAGGTTTTTAGTTCTTCAATATAGCCGCCAATTGCAGCTATTACCCGTTCAGTAAGCCTTCCCCACTGCATATACATTTGCATGTATCTCATCATGACTTCATCATAGTTTTCACCTTCAACTCCCATCCAATCCACGAGGTTAGGTACTATCCGGTGCAGGTTCTTCATGCCAAGTTCACTGGCACGAACCCAATCATCTCCAATTGATTCCGTGATCTGAGTTGGATCAAAATCATCATTTCCATAGCCAAATTGTCGTGCCGGGTCATCTGCATTCTCCAGCACCCATTCATCCAGGATCTCTTTTTCCTCCTCAGCGGATGATGCTTCAGGAAAAGCAGTATAGGCCCATTTTATAGCCCAAACATCATATTCACCCACACTTCTGTGTACTCTTACATCACCATCTTCAGGTTGGGCTACATAGTTATATCGGGTTCTCCCAACTACTGAGGCTGAATTTCCATAGGTGTTAGTGAATTCAGGAGAGCGAAGATCTTCTATAGAGTAAGCAGTATTAGCTCGTTGATTATGAGGATATCCGAGGGCATGGGCCATTTCGTGAGAAACTACATACTGTAGATAGTTCCCCATTTCTTCTGTAGATACCGTAAGCTTTTGTACAGCCGGGTTCCGTGGCCCGGTTTGGCTCAGCGAAAGCCAATGGATACGTTTCATGATATTATGATACATATTCATGTGAGCCCGGATGGTTTCTCCTGATCTTGGATCAACTACATCGGGACCTGCATTGGCAGAGTGGATAGGATTAGCAACGTATCGAATAACAGAATACCTGGCATCGAGCATGCTAAATTCCGGATCATCTTCAGGAGCCATTTCAGCTCTTATCGCATTTTTAAATCCTGCAGCTTCAAAGGCTTCCTTCCACTGATTAACGCCTTCAATAAAATAAGGTCTCCATTTTTCAGGAGTAGCAGGATCGATATAAAAAACAATTGGTTTTACAGGTTCAACAAGCTCACCGCGTTTATAAGCTTCCGGGTCTTTAGGCTCAAGGCGGAATCTGGTGACGTATCTTTTCACCTTACTGAATTGAGCATCATCGCCGTAATCAGTTTGAGATACATTGATCATAGCAACTCTTTCGTCATAAAGTCTGGGACGCATTGGTTCTTTCGGCAACAGGATCATACTATGATTTACCTCCAGTGAAATCGATCCGGTACGCTCTTGAGATGGAGGTTCTGCGGCTTCATAGGTGAGAACAGTCCGTATCTCGATATTGGTAGGGAATGACTTTGAGAACTCGAAAAAAGATCGGTTTCGGTCTAACCGACTTACCCTGTATTCAGCTCTGTGTCGGTTTTGAAGTCCAAAAATTTTGGTATCGCCAAGATAAAGATCTGTTACATTGATACGTGATCTGTCATCAGTACTTTCTAAAATATCAAAAGCAGCTATAACGGTAGGAAAATTAGAATTTTGTACAGCTTGATAAATTGGTTTGTCTTGTGATGAGCTGTTATCGTAAGAAACGCCTCTCAATAAAATACGCCCATTCTTTTTCTCCCAGCGAACGACCTGTTGCGGAGCAAGTCGGTCACCTCCCCAACCGAGACCTTGCGCAGTTTTTGCGATACGACTCATTATGATCATATCCCGACCAAGTAAGGAATCAGGGATCTCATAAAATAACTGTTCTTCTGTTTGATATACGGAAAAAAGTCCTTCAGAAAGTGATGATTCCGAAGAAATAGAATTACCAGAATTCAGATTAGCAGTATCATTAACCTGTTGGGAAGTTGTACAACCGGTAAAAATTCCAATAGAGAAAAGAAGGAAAAATGATACGGGAGAAAATAGTTTAAAGGGGAAGTACATATTATGTGTATGAATTTTATAAATATCCGTTTAGATACTCATAAAACGAATGATACTCAAGTCAACACATGTTAATTACTATTACAGAGCAATGAATTACTGATCTTTTTTTCTCTTGTTTCTGTCTTGTCTGTCACCCTGATCTTTAAAGTATGTTCTAAGCATCATTTCCTCAAACCTGGATTTTTGCTCATCATTCAGGAGCTCATTTATCTCAGTCATATGGCTATAAAGTAACCCTTCAATATTTTCATATTGGTCTGTAAGCAGGTTTAATACGGAATCTCTTTTAGCTTGATCTTCAGCATCTTCACTCATTATAAATTTAAAATAAGCTCTTCGGTGTTGTTCAAGGCTGTCTCTGAACATTCGAATTTCACGATAATGTTCCCGGCGAACTTCTATAATGATTTCTGCCTGCTGATCTGTTATCCCAAGCTCCTCTTTCATGTATTCTTGAATCGAGTCGCTTTTATGCTCCTGATCGCGATGCTTTCGCCAATCTTTACCATCGGGTTGATTTATCCAGATGGTGACCAAAGTTGCGGCATTGAGTAAGATCATGATGATCAAACCTGTAAGTGCCCAGCGGTATTTTTTTTGAATATCCATACTATTCTTCTTCAAAGGATTCATAATAACTCAGGTCAAACACCTGATATTCATATGCTATTTCATCAATAAATTCTTGTTGTATTGGTTCATTATCCACAAACTGATTTCCGTAAAGGGTAATAGATGCAATATTCAGTGTCAGGAAAATAACCACAGCCGCCATAGAAAAGGCAAAACCAAAACTGAAAGACTCTTCATTCTCAGCTTGATCTCTGTTTTCCAGTTTTGCTGAAAGCCTGCTGTAGAAAAACGGGTCTGTTGTAGCCGGTACCAATCCCTCCAGCGCATTCAGGGTCTTATTCACTTCCCTGTCTATATTCTTTTGGCTTTTCATGATCAGTCGATTTCGTTTTGTTGGTAATAAGAGTGTAATTGTTTCTTCAGGTTTTCCTTGGCCCTGTAGATAAGTGACTCTACCGCGGGAACACTAAGCTCCATTACATCAGCCACTTCCTGATAGCTTAATCCTTCTACTTTTTGCAACGTAAAAGCTACACGCTGTTTCTCGGTAAGTTTTTCAATTTCCCTGAATAGAACCTGGGCCCGTTCTTTATTTTCCAGCTGTATACCTGGGTGCATAAATTCAGACTGATCCGGTTCATTCTCAGTTTCATTAAATATTGAACTCAGTGCTTCAAAGAACCCTGCTCTCTTCTTTCGCTTGCGATATCGTATTAACTCCAGCGATTTTGTAACAGCAATTCGATAGATCCAGGTAGAAAGTGATGCATCTTCACGGAAGTCTCCGATAGAATCAAAAACCTGGATAAATACCTCTTGCGAAACATCTTCAGCATCGTGTGGATTTCGTAAGAATCCTAAACAAGTATTATAAACCCGGTCTTTATGATCATTAACCAGTTGTTTAAATGCTCCTTCATCCCGCTCTTCAAGTTGTTCTATAAAACCTGATTCTTCGATCTGTTTTGCTTTTATATGTATTGCTGTTCCGCTGTTAAGGTGCATGATACTAACCGTAGAGGTGAAATAAAATGCAGGGATGTTATTCCCTGCATTTTGATCTAAGCTACTTCATCCCAAAACGAGATTGCCGTTTCATGGAATTCTGTTGGTGTGCATCAAACTTAATACGCTGTTCTGGAGTCAAGAGCTCTCGAACTTGCTGCATATGAGCTGTTCTCATCACCATCATAGCGGTTCTTAATTCTCCGATCTCTTCGATCAGTACATTGACTGCAGTTTCATCATACTCTTCAGACATTCTGAGCGAGCGCAAAAGGGCATTTTTTTCCTGCATTTTATTTCTGAGAATGATCATGCCTTTCTGTCCATTTAGATGAATCTCTTCAACCTGAGCTTTTTGTTCGCTAGTGAGATTCAACCGGGACATCATACGTTGCTGATTCTGACCTTGTCTGTCAGTACGATTCAGCATTTGTTCCTGACAATTGGCTTTTACTTGGCCCTGCATTTTGTTTCGCTGTTGGGCAGAAACATCAAAAGTCAATACAATCAATAAAGCTGATAAAACGGATACTTTGATATTGTTTTTCATGGTAATTCTCCGCATCAAATTTGTGTTCATTAAATTAGATGCCGGTCATTTGAAAAACCTTCGGGAGAAAAAATCAGCAATCAGAAATAGTGGATCTTCCGTTTAGTTCGTCTTTTAAGTTCTTCCATTCGGGTAAGAAGGTACTCATGAAAGTATAAAAACGTTTGTTATGCAGCCGTTCAAGCAAATGGACCATTTCGTGTACTACAACATATTCCAGTAATTCCGGACGTTTTTTTGCAAGTTCCAGGTTCAGCCATATCCGCCGGTCCCTGATGTTGCACGTGCCCCACCGGGTTTTCATTAATTTCACCCCAAACTCATTAACCAGAACACCCATTGGCTTTTCCCACTTTTCAATCAGCAGCGGGATCTCTTCTTTTAGTCCGGCTCTGTACCATTCTTTAAGTACGGATGATCGTTTTTCCTGAGATGACTCCGGGCGAACCTGAAGACACAGTATATTTTCATCACTGACAAAAACCCTGGGGGCTTCATTTTTCTCGATTACCAGAAGCTTATACTCCTTTCCCTGAAATAAATGCTTTTCCCCCGAAACAAACTGTAAGGGTACTCTTTTTGGAACTTCTCTATAATTTGATAAATGGTTACGTATCCAGCTCAGTTTACTTTGAATGAACTTGATCACAGAGCTTTCAGGAATTCTGCGAGGTACAGAAACCCGGATTTGCTGTTCCCGGGGATAGACTCGCAGATTGAGGTTTTTCACATTTTTTCGGATCACAAGGATCTCTAGTCCTGATACATGTAAATGTTGCTTACTGAAAACCTTTCTTTTTCCCATTGATCAAGCAATCTTAGTTCTCATAGTATACGCTTGCGGCCTTCAATAAAACTTCCCCGTTTATTCGTTCTTTATAATCAGGGTTTACATAATTGAATTTTACGATCCCATCTGTATTTACAATATAAACAGCCGGAACAGGCAACAGGTGATGGTCATAACCGGAATCCCCTTCAAGGTCCAGACCAATTGATTTATACCTGTCCACGGTTTCCTGATCTACCTTAAAGGCAATGCCAAAAGCCTTGGAGACATTCATCGGGCTGTCTGATAATAAAGTATAACCTAATTCATTTTTATCCAGGGTAGCTTTTAGTTTTTCAGGCTTATCCGGACTGATTGCAAGCAATTGATAACCGATCTCGTAAAGCTGTTCTTCGATTGCGTTCAGATCTGAAAGCTGCCGATTACAATATGGGCACCATCCTCCACGATAAAAGACTAAGATAGAAGGTTGTTGAGAAACCAACTCTTTCAAGCGAACAGTTTCATTATCAATATTCTTCAGTTCAACATCGGGGATCTCAGAACTGACAAGTAACGGGTTTACCTCATTGGCATTTTGGGCAAAGTCTTGGGCGAGAGCAACATTAAATGAGTATAAAGAAATTGAAATAACGATAAAAAGAAGAGGGAAAGATCGGTACATCTTAAGTAGGGATTTAATTAATAATTGGCCATTGAGTTCTTTTAGAACTAAATGTCGGTGCTCACTATTTATAATGTTGTACTATTAACTGAAATAAGATACTGCTATCTATGGAGACCGAAAACATTTATAACTGATCACCGGGAGTTGGGGTATGATCATGACACATTCCCAATTCACACTATGTATTCCGATGTAAGAAAGGAGAGAAACTTAAGAAAGTGGAAGAGATTAAGTCCGGAAAGTGATCAGAATCTTGTATTCACCACATTGTTGTAGATAGAACCAAAATTAAACTCAAAGCCAATAGATCCTCCATAATTATATGAAGTAGCTTGTTGCTTCAGATTTAGCAGACGTTCTTCTTCAGTAAGATCTCCTGCAGCCAAGCTTATTTGATCGTTAATGAGTGAGTACCGACCATCAAAGAAAATTGACAAGCCTTTAAGCACTCGCATATTAACCCGGAAACCCATATTCAATCGATTTTTGCTTGTGTCATGCCAATAGGCTTGTGCATCTAACCAACCATAAACACCACCCCAGGGCTGTGTGAAGTCTGCACGAAATCTGAGTTCATTTCTTAGAAGGAATTCCTCATCCTTGTTCAGGATCGTGGTTTCCACATAGTCATACTGCGAAGCGAGCAGCCCGTATCTTAAGGTCACTTCACGGCGATTGTGTTCCCGATATGGAAAAAGACTGAATTCAATTGACGGAGTGGCACCATAGCTGAGGTTAAGGTTATCCTGAGTAGAAGATCGGAAACGAGCATAACCTCCAATGGTCCAGTGATCGCCGAGACTTTTTGCAATAAGTGAAGTTAAATTTTGGTTCTCGGTAATAAATACATCCACCTCAGTGGAACCATCTTCCTGATCTGTTCTGAATACTCTTCGTTCATAGTTTTGATTGAAATCTAAAGTGATCTTCCATTCTTCCGTGATCCTTCTGGCATCAAAGCTTCCACCAAACCAATTATTTGCACGAGATTGTTCTCCACTAAACCTGGTGCTGGCTCGAACTGAAAAGATCCAGCTATTCCAGGGATCTACATTTTCTACATCATCTGTAGCTTCACTCATTGTTCCCGAGAAATTCACATTCAAATCGGATAGAACAGTTCGATCGGCGAGGAAATAGACCAATCCGAGTTTTACATGTCTTACCAGCCGGTTACGCATCATGTCATTGGTATCAGATTTTGGACTGATAAATTTCAGGGTATGAGATTTATCGGAGATATAGCCTAACCCAATGAAGTTTAAAGTATGCTCCCAACCCCCACTTCCGGTTTGTTGCAGGGTAACCAGTAAGTGGAGTTCCGCATCGCCCTGATCTCTGACAAAGTTAATAAAGTTAACTTCAGAACGTATAAAGCTCCCATTGCAACCGCGGCAATCCAGAAACACATTTATTGTTTCTTTTGCTTGGTCACTTCCATCTTGTGCGAAAAGTGTTGCTGGTATTAATAAGAAAAGTAGTGGTAAAAG
Source organism: Gracilimonas halophila (assembly GCF_042684365.1). NCBI lineage: Bacteria > Pseudomonadati > Balneolota > Balneolia > Balneolales > Balneolaceae > Gracilimonas > Gracilimonas halophila. The sequence continues at coordinate 176,304 of NZ_JBHULI010000022.1, forward strand.
TTGCCTTAGGTTCAATGTGCTGTAGATCGATCATTAATAATGTATTTTCATAAGGTATGAAAACTCCTGCTTAAGCTTTGAAAAAAAAGCTTAAAAATTGAGGATACAGATTAGAAAATGTGACTCAAAGTTATCCCTTAGTTAGGGGACAACTATGAAGCCAAAAAATTATTCTGCATTTTTCAGATGCTCATCCAGATACTCAGTGTAAGTTCTGTATAAAAGCTGATAACTTGTTTGGTTATAAGCTACACCATGGGCTCCGGGGGGGTAGATTCTCAGATCGGCATCTTTACCTTGATCAGTAAGTGCTTTAACGAGCTGCATGGTATTTTGCATATGCACATTCTCATCCATGGAGGAATGGGCAATGAATATCTTACCCTGCAGTTTGGCAGCGTGTGTGGTTACTGCACTTTGGGCGTAACCTTCTTCATTATCCTCCAAAAGTCCCATATATCGTTCGGTGTAAATAGTATCATATAATCTCCAGTCGGTAACCGGAGCTCCAACTATAGCCACTTTGAAAATATTGGGATGAGTTAAGATAGCGAAGCTACTCATATACCCGCCATAACTGTGACCGCGGATTCCTACACGTTCTCCATCTATCCAATCGTATTCATCAATCAGATAATTTGCAGTTTCGGCAAAATCATGAGCTTCCCAGTGACCAAGATTTTTATAAACAATTTTCTCAAAATCATGCCCATATCCGCCACTGCCGCGATTGTTGACATTCACGATCACATAACCTTCTTGTGCCAGCCACTGTGTCCAGCCACTGCTTTCCCAGGAATTATACACGCCTTGCGCTCCCGGCCCACCGTAAATATTGAAGAGTAGGGGATAGGAACTGTTCGGATCGAAGTCAATAGGCTTGATGATAGATCCATCCAGCTGTTGGCCATCTGAGGTTATAAATGAAAAGAGTTCTTTGGGAGCATATACCTTATTCTCTACATACTTTGACACAGTGGCATTATCTTCGAGTTTCCTCAGTAATTCTCCGGCTGTTGACCAGAGTTCAACCTGTCGCGGAGTGTTTATGTTCGAATAGCGGTCAATGTAAAATAATCCATTATCACCCATTGAGATCGCGTGGTTTCCGGGTTCAACAGTATGCTGTTCTTTTTGTGATCCGTCAAATTTAATAGAATACAAATGACGTTCCAGCGGACTTTCTTCAGTTGATGAGTAATAGATAAACTCGGATGAAGGATTTATGGCATGGATATTAGTTACTTCCCAGTTCCCGTCCGTAACCTGATTGATCAGCTCTCCGGAATAATTATACCTGTAGATGTGATTGAAGCCATCCCGTTCAGAAACCCAAAAAAACTGTTCCACTTCTTCCGGGAAAAAGAAATAGTGATCGATCCCTGCAAAGAAGTCGAAAACATCGATCCATCCCTCTTCATTCTTTTCTTCCATGATGAGTGTTCCATTTCCTGAGGATGCATCAAAAAAATGAAGTTGGAGGTGATTCTGTGGACGGTTCATCCATACAATGGCCAGGTTCCCGGGCTTACTTGTCCAGTAAAATCTGGGCACATATCCATCTTTTAGGTCCAGGTCCATCCATGTATTTTCTCCGCTTTCAACATGTACGGTCCCGATCTTAATTCCGGGATTATCTTGTCCTACTTTTGGATATGGAATTTCTACGTATTCAGGATAGGTGCCAGCATAATCGGTTGAGACAAAGAGCTCTACGTCTCTTTCATCGGTTTGCCAATAGGCAATATATTTACTGTCGTGCGACCAGCTCCATGCCTGAGCAAGTCCGAACTCTTCTTCATAAACCCATCCAAAGCGGCCGTTATAAAAATTTTCAGCACCTGAATCGGTTAACTGTGTTTCTTTTTCTTCATTCAGATCATATACGAAAAGATCACCTTCACGTTCAAACCCAACTTTAGATCCGTCTGGAGAGAGTTCAGCAGTCATAGCATCTTTAACCAGCACATTTAGTTCACCGCTTTCAACTTCATAATAATAGTAGTCAGAAATTCCTGAGCGGCGGTATATAGGGCGGAAGTTAGACTGAAAAACGATGAAGCGAGAATCATCTGTCCATTGGAAGGAGTTATATTGAAAGGTCTCATTAGTTCCGGGGATCTGGAAATCAGAATTTACAAAAATGAGCCGGTCTTCTTCCGTAGCCGGATTGTAAGATCGGATCTCAGAGGCACCGGTCTCAGAATTACGTTGAGTATAAGAATACTGATCTCCGTCATTGATCCATACCACATTGCTTGGTCCGTTGCTACCGCTGAGCTGCCCTCCGGCATATAATGCCTCTTCGAAACTTATATATCTGCTTTTTTCCTGAGCATTAGTTTCCGCTGTTAGCGAGGCAACGGTCAGAAAAAAGAGTGTTAAAATGGAGGTTTGGAATAGTCTTTTCATAGTCTTTGAGAAATGGGTTGTTCAGTAATGTTAGGTAAAACGTCAGGTTCCAAAATTGTTAACAAGTTTGATGATAAAAAATTGGACAGCTAATTTCTGAATTTAATGAAAGATCAGAATTTGAAAAGCATTCAGGGCTAATATTTAATTGATACCGGGTATCAAGAATAATATGAGGCAGGCCGGAAAACTTAAGAATTCTTCAATAGCCTCAAACCGTTTAAAACTACTAAAAGTGTACTTCCTTCATGACCTATCACTCCAAGTGTTATAGGTAAGTCGAAAAGGAATACGGAGCTTACCAGCATTGCAATAACAGCCAGGCTAAAAATGATATTTTGCCAGACAACAGTTTTTGCACGGCGAGCGAGTCGTATCATATATGGAAGCTTTGTAAGGTCGTCTGACATCAATACCACATCGGCAGTTTCTAGAGCCACATCAGTTCCTGCAGCTCCCATAGCTATTCCCAAATGACTTGCGGCAAGTGCCGGTGCATCATTAACGCCGTCTCCAACCATCGCAACTGCTTTTTTTTGGGATAGTTTTTCGATAAGCTCAACCTTTTGATCTGGCAGAAGGCCGGCATGGTAGTTTGTAATATTAAGTTGTTCGGCTACATTCTGAGCTACATTCAGTGAATCCCCGGTTAGGATGGTAATGTCAACGATACCTAAATCAGCAAGTTCTAATATTGTAGGTGCAGCCTGCTCACGGATTTGATCAGCTAAAGCCATCGCTCCTATCATAGAATCATCCTTTGATACATAGATCACTGTTTTTCCCTGGTTCCTGAATTCTTCTAATGTATTGTTAAAGTCCTCCGATAGGTCTTTAAGGTTATCCTCAAATAAATAGCGGTTCCCTATCTTAAGCTTTGCTCCATTTACTTTTGCAGAAATTCCTTTTCCGATGATGGCCTGGACATCTTCAGCTCTTATAAACTCAACCTTTCTTCTTCTTGCCTCATTTACTATTGCTTCGGCAAGATGATGTTCTGAATGTTCTTCAGCTGAGGCAGCAAGACGAAGCAACTCATTTTCCGATCCTGAAATTGGAATGATGTCAGTTACAGCAGGTTTACCTTTAGTCAGAGTTCCTGTTTTATCGAATGCAAAAGCCTGAATTCCGGCAGCTTGTTCAAGGTATGCTCCCCCTTTAAAAAGAATACCTGAGCGTGCAGCATTTGCTATGGCAGAGAGAATACTGGCAGGGGTAGAAATGATCAAAGCACAAGGTGATGCAACCACCAGGATGGTCATAGCTCTATAAAATACGGGGTCAAAAGGCTGATCAAGTATATAATAGGGTATCAGGATAAGAGCAATAGTTGAAATAATAACGCTGATGGCATATTTAGATTCAAACTCATCAAGAAACCTCTGTGTTTCCGCTTTTTTATTCTGGGCCTGCTCTACCATTTTAATGATCTTGGCGAGTGTGGTATCACCGGCTCCTCGGGTTACTTTGATCTCCAAAATACCGTTTTCATTGAAGGTAGCTGCAAAGACTTCAGCTCCCTCTTCTTTAAATACAGGGGCACTTTCTCCAGTGATAGCAGATTGATCAACGGTACCTTTCCCGGACCTGATGGTTCCGTCAATAGGAATTCTTTCGCCGGGTTTTACGACAATGATGTCTCCGAGTTTTAGTGCCTCAACGGGTACTTTTTGTTCGGTACCATCTGCACTTCTTACCAACGCCTCAGCTGGCCTTAGTTTCATCAAAGAACGGATGGCATTCCGGCTACGCCCCATAGCAAAGTGTTGCAAGGTATTACTAAGCGAAAACAAGAAGAGCAACATAGCGCCCTCGAGCCAGTAATCGATGAAAGCAGCACCGGCTGCAGCTAATATCATTAGCACGTCAACATTACACTTGCCCTTCATTAAAAATTGTACACTTTCGGTCAACCCAAAGTAGCCGCCGGATAAGTACGAGGCTACATAAAAATATCTCGCGGTATCCTCAGTGATCAGGTCAAACAATGATCCAAAAAAGCCAATACCAAGACTTAACGTACAGATCAGGGTCAGTAAAACCTCAGCCTGATGTTCTCCGGACATTCCCTTTATATTGCCTCGAATAGATTTATAAGTCATATGATAGGATAAGTTTAAGCTAATAATAGATGAATGATTATAAATAAACTATCTAAATAAGCAGGTTAACCAAAAGTGGAGGCTTCAGATCAAGTTTTTTATTGTCGAAGAATTGGGAAGGTCATTTTTTCCTTTAGTAAATGTGCTTTTCGTCGATAAAAAGCTCAAATGAATTCACATCATGTTCATAATGATGTGATATATACGACAGCTTTATAGGCTTTAATTAATTACTAATAATAAATAAACAACAGGATGGAGATAATTAAATACGGAATCTTAGGACTTATAATAGTCATGGCCGGCACGTTTTCCTTTGAAACTTCTGCACAGGACAATTCAGAGACAGAAAGAATAGAAGCATTGAAAGACATGGTAAAAAGTGAGTCTTTCAACGTGAGCGGACTCATACATTCAAGAGGGATCTTTAATTTTGATGAAAATGGAGATCGATATTTTAAGGTTCCACACGCCCGAATAAAAGTTAGCGGGAAACTGGATGAGGGATTTAGCTACAATGTTCACTTTGATGCCGCCGCGAGTTCAACTGTGGTTGATGCTTTCATTGGGTATAAATTATCCGACAATGCAAACATTACCATAGGAATCCAAAAACCCGGAGTGAGTTATGAGTATCTGACAGGACCTCATAAAGTCGATTTTGTAACCCGAAGTACGGTTGTTTCAACACTTACCTCTCATCGAGATATTGGTGTGAAATTTCACGGCGGGTTAACCGGTGATCTTAATTATACCTTTGGTATCTATAACGGAAACGGATATGGAGCGAATGACAATAATAAATTCTTTTATGCAGGAAGGATAGATTATAACTCTTCATTGGAAGACGGATCTTTGATCGTGGGTGTGAATGCCTCATATGGAGAGCATGCAAACAGAAATTTATCCTCAAACCTGTTGACCATTAACGGAGAGAGAATTACTTATGGCGGTGATTTCAGATATGAGACAAGCAGCGTGATCTTAGCATCTGAAGTGTTGGGTGCCGAACTTGAGTACACCGGCTTTACGGAAGCGGATAACGTGTTTGGGTTTCATGTAACCGGTGGATACAAAGTGACAGAAAGTGATCATATACTACTTCGATATGACAGTTTCGAGTCTGATTTACTCCCGGCTGCAGATCAGGAAAAGATCATATTAGGTTTTACAAGGTTTCCTACAACAAATACCAGGTTCAGAATTAACTACCTGTTGCCTGTAGATGATACTGCGTTCAGTAATCACGGTTTGGCACTGAACTACCACATTTCTTTTTAAAGAAAGATCACTTGATTCGAGATCACAGTCCTCAAGACCAATATGGGGACTGTGATTTTCTTAGTTAACTGCTAACAGTAAACTAGTCTTAGTTTCAGGAATCTGCCTTTTTTAAGTTCGTCCCCTCTTCCTTCCAATTCACCATTTTGGTCACAATATAGAGCCCGATCAAGACCAAAGGAATACTCAGTATCTGTCCCATATTAATGGCCCATTCACTGGCGAAGTCGGCTTGTGGTATCTTAGTGTACTCAAGAAAGAATCGCCCGGAAAACAATAAGATCAAAAAGGTGCCAAACAAGGAGCCACTGGGAGGGTTAGACTTATATTTTTTATAGATCGTCCATAGAACTGCAAAAACGAGTATACAAAGCAACGCTTCATAAAGCATGGTTGGGTGCCGGGGTATCATACCTGCAGGTCCTGGCAGGTTTGAAAAGATAACCCCCCAGGAAGCATCAGTCTCATGCCCATAGATCTCAGAATTCGTGAAATTCCCCAAGCGGATAAAAGCGCCACCTACCGCTGTTGGAATTACTACCCGGTCGGCAAGCCACCAGAAGTTCATCTTTGGAGTTTTCTTAGCCATATAATACATGGCAATGACAATACCGATAGCCGCACCATGACTTGCCAAACCACCGTTCCATACTGCCAGAACCTGATCTATATTCCTGAGGTAGTAAGATGGATCGTAAAAAATAACATGACCCAGTCTTGCGCCTACCACAGTACCAACAAGTATCCAGGTAAGGATGTTTTCCATTTCTTCAACCTTACGCCCGGCATCTTTCCACATCTTTACGCCAAACATATACCCGGAAACGAAAGCGCCTGCAAATAATATTCCGTACCAGCGGGGAGCGATAGGCCCGAGTTCAAATATTACAGGGTCTATACCCCAAGTCAGGTTATCAAGAAGTGCTAAGATCATAATTGTGATTCAGTGAAAATTTCTCCCCGAAAATAAGAACCTGACTCCGATTAAAAAATAAAATGTAGTGTATGAGAATTCAGAACACTGGAATCAGAACACAGAATAATCTGCCCACTGTGTTCTGAGTTCTTAATTCTTCAAAAATCGGATTTTCTAAAGACATTAATTTTCAGCAAATCCATATTTCCCGACTCATTTTTTCATCTAAATCCCTATACTTGCTAAACAGAACAACAGGTAGATAAACAAAAATATTTTGCAACAAGATCGCAGATTTGTTCGGCCGAGAAAGCAATTGGTAGAGCTTTTGAAAGAAAAAGGCATAGAAGACCAGCGCGTATTGAATGCCATAGGGAAGATTCCGCGTCATAAGCTTATCGACACTGCCCTTCACTCCAAAGCCTACAACGATACAGCCTTACCGATTGGAATGGGGCAAACCATTTCACAGCCCTTTACCGTGGCTGCTCAAACAGAGTTACTGGCAATCGAGCCTGGTGATAAGATCCTTGAAATTGGAACCGGTTCAGGATATCAATGTATGGTTTTATGTGAACTCGGAGCAGAGGTTTATAGTGTTGAACGCCATAAAGATCTGTATCACCGAGCCAAAGAAGCACTTAGGGAATTCGGATATACAGCTATGCTTAAGGTTGGCGACGGTACTCTTGGTTGGTCAACTTATGCTCCTTATGATGGAATTGTTGTGACAGCCGGTGCGCCCGTAGTACCAGACGACCTGGTTCAGCAGCTTGATATTGGAGGACGGCTGGTAATTCCTGTTGGCGATGATGAAAAACAAATGATGCTGAGGATCACCCGGGTTTCAGAGAATGAATATGAACGCGAAGAACTGTCTGATTTTAAATTCGTGCCCCTTATCGGCGAAAAAGGATGGGGAGAAGGATAGTGGCGGAAGAAAAGAAAAGTGCTCCCAAAGACACCACTACCTTTAAAGAAGCTCCGTTCCTTGCCCTGAAAGGATTCTTGATGGGCTCTGCTGATATCGTACCGGGTGTAAGCGGGGGTACCATGGCTTTGATCGTAGGTATTTATGAACGGTTATTAAATGCCATCAAAAGTGTAAATGGGAATTTCATCAAGCTATTTTTTTCGTTCAAGTGGAAGGCTGTGTTTAAAGAGGTCCATGTTTTATTTTTAGCCGTTTTATTTTTCGGGATCTTCTCTGCTTTGGCCTTTTTTACGAAAGTGGTTCCGCTTCAGATCTATATGTTTACCCATCCCGAGATTGTGTATGGCCTGTTCTTTGGATTGATCGTAGGCTCCATTTACATTCTGATCAAAGCATTGGAGCGGTTCTCAAAAATAGAAATGGGAATGCTGGTTTTGGGCATGGCTTTTGGAATATGGATCGTTTCACTGGTACCCGCCGATACTCCTGAACATCCGGCCTTTGTGTTTTTGAGCGGAAGCATTGCTATCTGCGCTATGATATTGCCGGGTATCTCTGGCTCGTACCTCTTACTCATCATGCGGAAATATGATTACCTGCTTTCAGAGATCGGGAAGATCGGAGGGGTAGAAACCCTGGACGGGATGATGGGATTACTTCCGTTCATTCTTGGTGCAGTCGTTGGCTTAGCGGTTTTTTCTCGTTTTCTATCTTGGCTTCTTTCCAAATATCACCCCCAGACCATTGCAGTATTGATCGGTTTTTTGATTGGCTCTTTGTATGTGATATGGCCCTATCAGCATCGGGAATTTGTGCAACAGGTAAGTGTGTCGGAGGTGGAATATATGGATCACCCTAAAGTGCAGGAACTCATGGAAAACCCGCCGGATACCAATCTGCCGGAATACGAACGATTGGGCGAGGTTTCAAACGCCGAGTCATCGTTTGATGAGATGAAACAGGTAGAGATCGAGACGGTAAAAAATAAAATGATAAGATCGGAACCCTATGTTCCGGGCTGGATCGGCTCAAAAGAAGGGGACGATCCGAATGTTTGGGGCGGGGTGATCGGGATATTGGCCGGAATATTAATGGTGTGCGGACTGGAGCGGCTTCGGGAAAAATAGGAAAGCACCGGCCACAGCTTAGGTATGTAACTTTATTTTTATATAGGATGGAACATTATCATCCGCTAACTTATTTTATTAATAGAGTTATCAATCAAAGAGGAGAGCCATGGATATCAAACGAGTTTTAATCCCCACCGATCTATCTGAGAAGTCCAATGCAGCCTTAGCGTCTGCAGATCTTTTTATTGAAAAGTTTGATTGCATGGTAGATCTCATGCACGTCATTCCTTTATCGAAATATCTGGGTGACAGTTTTGATAAGATCGGGGTTCCACTGAATATGAGTCAGGATATTTATCCGAAGTTGATTGAAACTCAGCGTAAAGAACTGAGTGCTTTTGCGAATGAGCATATCAAAGACAAAGAACGGCGGGGAGAGTACATCGTCACTATTGACAGGAAACCCTCTGATTCTATTTTGAAGCAAATAGACAAAGTAAACTATGATCTGGTGATCATGAGTGCGCGAGGGAGCCACTATGCCGATTTTTTCCACGGAAGTGCTACTGATAAAATTGTACGAAGGTCAAAAACTCCGATCCTCACTCTTTCCGAAACTATGTTTGTGGAGAAGTTGAATACGATCGTTGTCCCATGTGACTTCTCCAATAATTCACTGGCTGCCATACCAATGGCTTTTGATATGGCAAAGAAATTTGGAGCGAAACTGGAGTTGTTGAATGTGATAGAAATGTATACGCATGACGTTCATGGAATAGAGCCGACTACACTCGGTATTGATGAAAAAGCTGTTTATGGAGGGCTTAAAGGTCGATTGAAGTCGTTCTTCAGTGATTATGAAGAATATGATTTCGAGATCAAGGACGGAGACAAGCTCTATCATGATACGCTGAGCCACAACAATGGCGGTGAAAAAGTATCGATAGAATTCAAAACCATTATTAGAAAATCTATTGCAGCCCACCACGAGATCGTTGACTACTGTAATAAAAATGCCGATCTGGTGATCATGAGTACCCATGGACGTACCGGCCTTTCCCGAATGCTCCTGGGCTCAACTACAGAGCAGGTTATTCAGCAACTTGATAAACCTCAGATCACCATCAAACCGGACCTTAAGGATTGATATTGGGTGGGAAAATTCGAAATGAGTTTCCAGACTGCGAACCAAGTTATCCCTGGTTAACGGAAGGATTTGGGGTTGTTTAAAGTTTAATTGCCCCATACAACCCTGCAAACCCTCACCTTTGTTTCCTCTCCCGGGAGAGGAAGACGTGGTATTGATGAGTGAAGGCAGCTAAAATTTTAGTGGTTGTGATTAGTAGATGATTTGAGCTACTCACTTATTAATCTCTCGATATATATGTCCCTTTGGAGGGACAGCAAGAACAGCTTGCTGTTGCTTGCAGGGAGGACAGTGTGTAATTAAGCATCTATAGTTAAATAATCTCCGCATTTTCTTCACCCAACCTTCACAGTAAATAACTACATTCAGTTAACAACTAATTAAACGGAGGTTGTTATGAAAGCCAAGCACATCTTAGTCCCAACCGACTTTTCAGATGCTTCACTCGAAGCAGTAAAAATGGCTGCCAAATTTGTGGAATGGTATGGCAGTACTGTTGACCTTATGCATGTGATTCCGCTCATGAGCTATTACGATGAAAGCATGCAGCATTTAGGGGTTCCATTTGATATGGAAAAGGATATTTACCCCAAAGTGTTGAAACAAACCAATGAAAAACTGCATGATATTGCAGAGGAGTATATCCCCAAAGAACACCGTGGCCAGCTAATAAATCTCGTTGGCAGAAAGGCTGCACAGGTAATTGCAGAGCAAGGAAATAAAAGTCAGTACGACATGATCATTATGTCTAATACCGGAAGCCACAAGACCGATGACTGCAGAAGTAATATCACTGAAAAGGTGATCCGATATTCTGAGAAACCGGTACTGAGCATTGATAAAGCCTTCGATGAAAAGTCTGTCCATGAGATCCTTGTCCCGATAGATGGTTCAGAAGATTCTGCTGCACCACTGGCTGAGGCATTTGACCTTGCCGTGCACTTTAATGCCCGGATCGTATTGATGCACATTATTGAACCATATACCTTGGGTATGGAGGTAATGCCTATGCCTATTGAAGAGGATGAAGCCGTATATCAGGAGTTGATCAAAAATATTAGCGATTACTTCGAGAACAACCCTGAATTGAAACTGTCCATAAAACGAAAAGGTGTTGATTTTGAAGACCTGCTCATTTGGGAAGACGGTTCAAACAGTAAGTCCGTTAGTATGGACAGTATAGTCAAGAAAGGGTTTTCAGCTCATACCGAGATCACGGATTATGCCAACAAAAATTCTGACCTTGTAGTGATGAGTACCCACGGCCGAACAGGGATCGCACGAGTACTTCTCGGTTCAACAACCGCGATCGTGGCTGAGCTCCTCAACAAGCCGTTAATGACATTAAGACCCGGCTAAACTCTGGTTGATATAATATAAAGCCCATGCAGGCTTAGGTCTGTATGGGCTTTTTTGTGGAGGGAATCTTGAAATGTTAGTACCGAAATTTGTACCACAAAATAAAAAACCCATGTAAATCTATGACTTACATGGGTTTTTAGTGGGCCCGGAGGGACTTGAACCCCCGACCAATCGATTATGAGTAGATTGATCCTTTAATCATTCATTTCGTTTTTGTGCTAGCAGATCTTTGATTGGGAGATTTATAGTTAAACTGTAACATTTCTATTACTTAATACTCTTAAAAATATAAATACGATAATATATCGGTAGCAGTGAAATGCTTAGGGGATGGGTACAGCTCATCTATTGGAAGGACATTATTAATGCAGGTTAATAGGTAATGACAAAACCTGGAATAGAAATGTTAACTCAATACATATATATATGAAACAACCAATGGAAGAAGCACTGCAAATTGCACAGCAACATTTAAAGGAAATACGAACAGTAACTGATTGGGCGGAAAAGATGGGATATTGCTGTTCAAAAGATTTTTCCAGAAGATTTAGAAATCATTACCAGGCACGGCCTTCAAAAATATTGAATTCTATAAAATTAAAGAAGGCTATTCATTTCCTCTTAAAGACAAATAAAACTATTTATGAAATAGGTTATTGTGAACTTGGGATTGGAGATGAAAAAGCTTTTTGGCAATATATGAAATATCATACAGGCTATTCTCCAAGTGAAATAAAAGCCATGGAAAATTCAAAGGTGGCTAAAGATCTTCGAAAAATTAAGGAGTAAAATTAAAGAGTAAAAATAGGGAGCGAAAATGCTTGTTTTAATTATTGATTTTGAAAATTATAGAGGTGGGATTTTTAACTTTAATTATAAAAAAATTGAAAGAATTCATTAAGTATTCGTTGAGTACAATATTACTGGTCTTATCGGTAGTATTATTCTACAATTACAATTTTGGAGAGCCTGATTTATCTGCTGACCAACAAATAGGAATGAGTTATGCAACCCACGTAAACATTGATGATTCCGATTTTGAGCATATTTTTTGGGAAATTGATAAAGTATCTGCTAATAAAATTTACCCTGTTATAATTTTAACCACAGCAGCATGCTATCTTTGCTTGAATAATGTTGTAGAATTTTCAGAGTTACTTAAAAATGATACTACTTTTGCGGAGCCAATATTGGTCTTTTTTGAAGAAAATGATATAGAAGTGAATAAGTTTATTAGATTAACAGAATTAGATATTCCATATAAAAACCTAACTAATTCTAACCTTAACGGACACTTCACTAATGAAAAACAAAATTTAATTTTTGTTGACAAACGCGATAATCTGATTTTTTATAATTTTCCTATTCCTAATTCTATAATGTTACCAGAAAGAAAAATTAGGATTATTCAGCAGGCGAGGGAAGCTTGGAGATAACATTTCTAAATCAACGAAATCAAACCTTAAAAATAGATCGTATCATGAAAAACATAAAGAAAAGTACAATTACTCTATTTTTTTCAGTATTAGCATTTGTTCTTACAAGTGCATTTACTTTAACTCCGGAAAATATGAATTATGTAGAATCCTCTGATGCCGTGGGGTGTTCATGTTGCACATGTACATCAGCTGGACCATGTATGGAAGCAAGTTTTTGTGGGATGACTTCTTGTTCAGACCCTAATTCTTGTAGTTTAGAAGGAGATTTATGTGGTTCAGATCCCGAATGCCGACCTAATAATTAACAACAGTAGATTAAATTATTACACGAAGCCTTGAGTTTTATTATAAGGCTTCGTGTTTTAGATCTAAAGCTATACTAAATTTTTTACCTCATGTTGGATAATAATCTCTTATTAGTCTTGCTGATAATGCTTATCACAGCTTGTGGTACCGATCAGCAAAATTCTAAATCTGCAGATCGAACCCGAACTATTGAAATTAGTAACGAACTTGTCATAGGTCTTGAAAATGAAGCGGATGCCATAACTCAAATTTTAGGGCAGCCTGTGGGGGTGTTAACTGATAAAGAAGGAAATATTTATATTGGTGATAAAGCGAGCCTTACCATTAAAGTATTTGACAAAGACGGCAACTACCTCAAAAGCCTGGGCGGTCGCGGCAGAGGTCCCAGTGAATTTCATGATATAAATTTTATGGGAACAGCTCCGGGTGATAATATTCTAGTACTCGATAGGGGCAACTTCAGATATACTACCATTACAAAAGAAGGTGAATATGTATCTGATTATATCATTAAATTTGAAAATCAGTTTTATTTCAAAGATGCTGATTTTATTGATAATAAAATTATTGGCTTAGCCTACTCACAAGCATCTGCTATAGAGTCCGACTATTCAGATCTTCCGAAACGAAATTTTCTCAAGATTTTGAGTACAGATCTTAATGAAAAAGAATATGAATTTGCCGCTTTAAGTGATCTTGAAATAAAAGATGTTTTTAGTTGGGTTTACTCACTTTTATATCAAGGTAGTATCACTTTGAATAAAGAATCGGAGATAATTTATTTTTCACCGGGGATATATACTGGTATCATTTATTCATATAAAAAAGTAGACGATGCGGAATGGAAGTTGAATAAAAAAATTGAAGGTACCTCCCCGTATACTACTCCGTATATTCTCTATCATTCATCGGCTGAATATGAAGAAAATAGTGAATACCCCAGTGCCCGTATGATTGGCTATTCAGGAGATTGGCATAGAGGGCGGATTTACAGCATAGACGCAGGAGTCCATTTTATGCCCGAAACAGAAAAAATCGCTCATTTTTATGGTGAGTGGAGGGAAGGGGATACTAGGATGGAAGACGGAAATTTACTGGATTTGAGTGTGCAAATTTTTGACCTTGATGGAAATATAGTAGATCAGAGCTACCTGTTTTCCTTACCATATGACATGCAACCATATTTTCCTATTGTTAACTGGATGGATGAGGAGGAGAATTTCTACATGATTGATTATGAAGATTCAGCACCAGTAGTACGCCGGTTTGCATTGGATTTGAATTAATTTAAACGTGTATAATAGTATCGATACTAATCTCACTTAGGTAAACTATCTCTTAAGATTTAATTGCATTCATTTTTTCTTTTAATCTTTTGACAGTTAAATGAGTGTACTTCTCAGTCACCTTTTGATTGGAATGGCCTGCCATATAGCTCGCTTCAGCCGTGTGAAAGCCTTTCTCAATCCAGGTAGTAACTGCCTGGTGTCTCATTCCATGTAGAGTGCGAGAGGTTGGAATACCAGCTTCTTTGCAGTAGCGTTTAAATTCCCTATACACACGCATCCCACGAACCGGTTGGCCTTTGGTATTTCCACCCGTGTAAATAAATAGATAGTCACTGGGGCTTAGCTTTCCACGAATCTTTAAATACGCATCCAGTTCTTCTTTCAATTCATTTATGATTGGAATCAGCCGTTCTTTTCGGCCTTTGGTCGGTGGCAGTGAAATATAGCTCAGCTCTCCATCTTCGTAGATCAGGTTTTCGCCCTTCAATCCGGAGTATGATAATTCTGGATCAAATGCCGCCTCGTGTTTTCGGAGTCCACCATAGAAATACAATGCCACAATTGGTTTAAACCAATATTGAACTAAATTAGGGTCAAATTCGGGTAAGTCTTGCTTTCTGGATAGCTCTTCATCGAATTTCTTGAAAAGAATTCCAAGTTCTTCCTCAGAAATCATTTTAGGCCGGGTATTTTCTCTAATTCTCGGTAAATCTTGTTTCAGCGCAGGAAAGTAGTCCTTCTCCACAATGTTCTTTTTCAGCAGGAACTTCCACCAAGACCGAAAATGCCGGAAGTAGTAGTGCCTTGTAGCTGAAGTAATGCCCTTTTTGAAGATCACATTCTCAAAATGGTAGCTTAAAACATTGGTTGGGTGTACATCCGATAACTCATTTAATTCCACAAAATGATCTAAAGCTCGCTGGTAGGCTCCAATGGTTGCCGGAGAGAGGTGGTTTTTTGATTTGTAGAAAAGCTCAATAGATTCGCTAACCGTGTTGCAATCAGTGGTTTCTTCACTGGTGTTCCTTTGCAAAACCTTCTTGGGATTAAATCCTTTGGAAAAGGGATTGATCTTGCCTAACGAATCCAGTTTTTCGAGTTCGGTTACCATTTTCTGAGCAACATCCTTGTGTCGGGTGCCCAATGATTTTCGAACATTCTTTTTACCCAGTTCTTCAGAGTAAAAATTTACATAGTAGTATTTACCGCGCTTGATAAGAAATGCCATAGTAGGAGCCTTCTGAATTAAAGTTCGGTAAGCGAACTCTAAATTCAGCAGCCTTTGCGAGCGCCCATCCCAAAATTGTACATAGTAGTGTACATAGTAGTTGGGAAAGTAGGGGAATGAAAGTGTACACTTTCGTTCCTTTGCGTTCGCTTACTTAGTGTAAGTAATTAGGCTTTTTTTTGGCTTAGAAGGGAATTGAGAGGGTTTTTACACCCTCTCAATAATTGTGGGCCCGGCAGGACTTGAACCTGCGACCAATCGATTATGAGTCGACTGCTCTAACCAACTGAGCTACGGGCCCTGATCGTTTACTCACTTAAGTGAGGCGCCAAAGATAAAAATCTTATCCTTCAGATTCGAATATTATTAATTCATTTTTTTAGAACGTATTGAATTTCACTTCTGTTAAATTATCAGAATAAAAAACTAAAATTAAACCAATTGTAATTCCATGGAATACAGATTTTTAGGACGATCAGGACTTAAGGTATCAGCACTCTCATTTGGCTCTTGGGTCACCTTCGGTGAGCAGGTTGATACCGATCTGGCCTATAACCAGATGAAGACGGCGTACGATGCCGGGGTAAACTTTTTTGATAATGCCGAGGCTTACGAAGCCGGTAAGTCAGAAACGATCATGGGAGAGGTGATCCAAAAGACAGGATGGAAACGATCGGACCTGGTTCTTTCAACCAAGATCTTCTGGGGCGGGGAAGGCCCCAATGATGAGGGACTGTCTTTTAAACACATCAAAGAAGGTACGGAAGCTGCATTGAAGCGTCTCCAAACTGATTATGTGGATCTGATCTTTTGTCACCGCCCCGATATTCATACACCGATCGAGGAAACGGTGTGGGCCATGAATCAGGTGATCAATGAAGGGAAAGCATTGTACTGGGGAACAAGTGAATGGAATGCCACACAGATCCGAAAAGCATATGATTTTGCCAAAGAGAATAATCTGCGTCCGCCCCTGATGGAACAGCCTGAATACAACATGTTTAAACGGGATAAAGTAGAAGCTGAATTTGCTCCTCTTTATGAAGACATCGGATTGGGTACCACAATATGGAGCCCTCTGGCAAGTGGTCTTTTAACCGGGAAATATAATGATGGCATCCCCGAAGGTTCCCGACTGGATCTTAAGAAATACAGCTGGCTTCGAAAAAAACTACTGGAATCCGAGAAAGGAAAAGAAAAGCTCAGAAAAGTAGAAAAGCTGGCGAAAGTATCTGATGGTATTGGTGTTCCCATGCCGCAACTGGCACTTATATGGTGCCTGAAGAATCCGAACGTAAGTACGGTTATCACAGGTGCTTCCAGTGTGGAACAGGTGGAGCAAAATATGAAAGCGATCGATCTTGTTGATAAGGTGGATGACGAAGCCATGGATAAGATCGAGAAAATTCTTGATAACAAGCCCAGAGAAGAAATGGACTGGAGAAGATAATTAACCACCTACACCTTAGGCTCTTGAGCTATTGTACCTTTTACAAATACCGCACATCTATGCGGTGATAAAAGGCAGATAAAGTGCGTAATTAAAGGAGGGTAAACTTAAGAGTAGTAGCTTTCGTGAGGTTACGTTGATCCTAAAACCACTGCTAAAAAAAGCAGTGGTTTTTTTATGGATCATACACTTTAGAATGGGAGGTCGTCATCAAGATCCATCTCTTGATTTCCATCCATTGTAAGTCCGGGAGCACTTGGTGGGGCCTCAGCCGGAGCTCCGCCCGTACCCTGTTCTATTTTCCATGCTTTAACATCCGTGTACCAGTTTCCCTTATACTCCCTGCTTTGGATATCAATAAAAGCAGTGATCTCATCTCCTTCATTGACGGCATTCTGATCTATATTCTCACCCCATTGTGTTATACAAACCTGCTTTGGGTATTTTCCTTTGGTCTCAAGAATAAAATCCCGTTTTCTCCAAGGACCATTTTTTCCCTGACCTGATTGTTCTTCCAATATTTTTGTGACTTTCCCTGTTAACTGCAGATCCATTATAAGTGTATTAGGTTTTGATGATTTAAGATCGGAATATACTCATCAAGGTAACGAAGTTCGAACATAATGCTCACAAGCTTTAAAAAAATGATGCCATCGATAAAGATTACAAATCACAATTGATTACAATAAAATGTATCTTTGGTTCTTCATAAAGCGTGAAGCTAAAAACCCTCGTAAAACAACGTTAGACATCGATATTTTCCGAATATGAATTTTTTCTTCACATAATCTTCATATTCAGAAAATACCTTCCTGACTAATGTGCCGGAAAATTTTTAAGAACTATTTATGAGATTTAGTGCAATAGGTATTTCTCACTGGAAAAGTGAGGTTTCTATTCGTGAATTATTCTTTTTAGACAACGACCGCAGACAACTCCTGGAGTTTCACACTAAAGATATACCCGGTGGAATTTTAATGATGGATACCTGCAACAGAACCGAGCTGTATGCTTTTTGTGATCCGGAAGTACTTATATCTGCGCTTTGTAAATCCACAAATACGGATCGGGATTTTTTCCAGGAACACGGTTATGTATATACCGAAAATGACGCCTATGATCATTTGTATAAGGTTGGGGCAGGATTGGATTCTCAGGTTCTTGGCGATGTTCAGATCATACAGCAGGTAAAGCAGGCATATAAAAAAGCTAAGAAGAAGGGGCTTTCCGGTGAATTTCATCAATTGATACAATCTGTTTTCCGAGCACACAAACGGAGCCGTACCGAAACCAATTTTGGAAAAGGTACGGCCTCCGTCGGTTTCGCAGCCACCCAGCTTGCATTAGAACATTTCAAGGACCTGAGTAAGATCAGGATCCTGCTGATCGGTGCAGGGAAAATGGGGAAGGTTTCAGCAAAGAATCTGGTCTCAAACGGTGCAGAACATATTTCAGTAGTAAACCGAACCATTGATCGTGCCAAAGAACTTGCTTCTTCTTTTGATATCAAAGCTCATGCATTTTCAGAGCTGGATGATGAGATCAAAAAAGCAGACCTGATCATAACAGCAACAGGGGCAAAGAACCCCATTTTACATCCTGAACATTTTGAAGGTATAGATCATCACCAATTGGTGCTGGATCTTAGCGTTCCAAGGAATGTTGATCCAAAAGTGGCTGAGGCCGGCAATATTACGCTTATTGATATGGATTCCATCTATGAGGCCAACAAAAAAGCATTGGAACAACGGGAAAAAGCCATCCCCGGGATCAAAAAGATCATTGAGGAGGAGAAAAGTGAATTCATGAATAGTGTGAAACGTTCAAGATATTTACTCCCCAGGATCAAAGAAATTGAGCACCGTCTAAGCGATATCACCGATGCGGAATTGGATCGTGTGAAGAATAAAATGGATCAGGAATCCTACTCAAAAATGGAAGAAGTGACCCGCCGCATCAAGAAAAAGATCATGGCTATTCATATCGACCGAATTGATCAGGAATTTGAAAAAGCACAAAATGAAGCTTAGGATTGGTACACGTAAAAGTACACTGGCTTTATGGCAGGCGAATAAAGTAGCCGATGCGCTGAATACCCAAGGGGTAGAAACAGAGCTTGTCGAGATCGAGTCCTTTGGAGACAAAGTACAGGATATTCCCATTGATAAATTGGGTGATAAAGGTGTATTCACCAAAGCACTGGATGAAGCCCTCTTAGCCGGAGAGATCGATCTTGCAGTTCATTCACTCAAAGATGTACCTACCGTATTTCCTGACGGATTGAAACTGGCTGCTGTGTTAGAACGGGGAAATCCTATGGACGTATTAGTTTGCCCTGTTGAAGCTCCTCAAAAAGGCCATAGTCGGGTCATAGCCACCGGAAGTATTCGCAGAACAGCATTTTGGAAAAACCGATTTCCCGGAGACGAAGTAGTTGGATTGAGAGGAAATGTTCCTACACGACTTGAAAAAGTTGACTCTAATCGATGGCATGGGGCTATTTTTGCTGCTGCAGGACTGGAAAGGATCGGGTATAAAGACCGGATTTCGGAAATTTTGGATTGGATGATCCCTGCTCCCTCTCAGGGGATCGTAGGAATTGTAACCGCCGAGAAAATTGACTTTGAAGATGTTTTAGCAAAGATCGACCACAAGGAAAGTCATCTCTGTGGATCTATTGAACGTGCTTTTTTAAATGAACTGGAAGCAGGATGTTCAAGTCCTGTTGGAGCTCATGCCGATATCAAGAATGGAGTTCTGTATTTTATTGGGGCTGTTCTTTCTTTGGATGGCTCAAAGCGGCTGGATGTAGAAAGAGAAATTTCTGTGGATCAGGCTGTTGCTCAAAAAGGAGCTGAGTGGGCTAAATTGTTAAAAGGCGAAGGAGCAGCTGAATTATTAGATCATTCTGATGAATAATAAAAAGCCGTCGATCTTATTTACCACCCAGCTTACCGAACAAAAGCGCTGTATGCTTGAGGACGGTAAACTATTGATCGAAAGCATTCCCTTCATCACTTTTGAGTACCTGATGCCGGCCATGTGGCTCAGCCAGGTTCCAAAACACGCAGATGCCTGGATCTTCACCAGTAAAAAAGCAGTAAGGGCGATCAAACCGATGATCAAAGACCTGATCATCCCCAATCACATTTTTGCGGTAGGGGCTAAAACGGCTGAGAAACTTGAAGAACTTGGGCTGGAAGTCACTATACCGGATGAATATAATGCAGTTACCCTGGCCGGTAAAATGAAACAGCTTGAATTGAAAGAAGTGGTTCACTTTTGCGGAAACCTAAAAGGAGCGGATCTCTCAAAATTGCTGGGTGATTCAACCAATCTAAATTCAGTCGAAGTCTACCGTACAAAACACACTGCCCATAAGATCAATACCGGTGAATTTAATGGGATCGTTTTTATGAGCCCAAGTGCTGTTGAGTCTTTCAGCGAACAGAATTCAATCTCTGAAAAAACTCAGGTTTTTTGTATTGGGCCAACTACCGAACAAACTGCTAACGAAGCGGGGATGAAAAATTGTATCACCCCGGAATATTCAACTCTGGATTCACTTATGGAATCCATCCAAACATTTTATTTATAGTACATGTCATTTCCCGAACTCAAAAACCGACTGCTACTCGATACACTGGAAGGTAAAGAAACTGAACGCCCGCCTGTTTGGATGATGCGACAAGCCGGACGTTACCTTCCGGAATACATGGAGATCAAGAAGAAGTACAGCTTTTTTGAGCGGGTAAAGACCCCTGAACTAGCCTGTGAGATCACCATTCAGCCGATCGATATTGTAGGAACCGATGCGGCTATTCTATTTTCCGATATTTTAGTGCTTATAGAATGTCTGGATGTGGAAGTACAGCTCAAACCCGGATTCGGCCCTTATTTACCGGATCCGATCCGCACGGTAGAACAGGTTGAAAAATTGAACATCATTCCTGCTGAAGAGCAACTGCAATATGTCTATGATGCGTTGACTCTTACAAGAAAAACCTTAGATGGCCGTGTTCCGCTCATCGGATTTGCCGGCGCTCCATGGACGTTATTCTGTTATTTGGTGGAAGGCCAGGGATCTAAGACCTTTTCTACAGCTAAATCATTTTTATTCTCACAACCGAAAGCTGCCCAGAAGTTATTGGAGGTTATGACGGATCAGACGATCCAGTATTTACATCACCAGGTGAAAGCCGGGGCGCAGGTATTGCAGGTATTTGAATCGTGGGCTGCTGCACTGGGACCTGATGATTTCAAGAAACTGGCATTGCCGCACCTTCAAAGAATTGCCTCAGAAGACTATGGTGTACCATTGATCATGTTTTGTAAAGATGCCGAGTGGAGTTATCCCTTTTTTGCCGGAACGAGTGTACCCGGATTTGGGATCGGATGGGGATGTACGCCCGAACACGCACGACAATTTGCCGGAGATAAAGTGGTTCAGGGAAATTTCGATCCATCCAAGTTGTTGATGGAACCGGAGCAGATCGAAGCCGAGGCTAAGGAGATGATGCAGCGATTCGGAAAAGGGAATTACATCGCCAATTTAGGGCATGGAATTTTGCCGAATGTCCCTGTAGAAAATGCCAAGACTTTTGTAGATACCGTCAAGAATTTTCGATCTTGAAACCAAGCGGACCGGGTGGTCCGCTAATGCATTCCAAACGGTGGTTGGGAACGAGTTTAAATAGTCCTCCCTGAAAGTAACGAACAAGTTCGTTCTTTCTGTCCCTCCAAAGGGACACAGGTTCTTGCTTTTAGATTTTTTTAAGTCAATTGCTTAGATAGTAAGAATTGGTGAGAATCTGTCTCTCTTTGGAGAGAGACCTGATTCAGTTGTACTGAAATCCAGTTAGAGGACAGAGTATGATAACGGCCAAATATTGAAAATGAAACTGAGATAATGAAAACCCGAAACCTAACGTCCATAAAACCCCAATTCACACAATTCGTCTCTGATGTTCAACAACACATCTGTGATGAACTGGAAGCTGTTGAAGGAACCCAAAAATTCCTGATCGAGGATTGGGAAAGAGATGGATTTGGCGGGGGAAGTACGCGTATTATAGCTGATGGGGAAGTCATTGAGAAAGGCGGGGTGAATGTATCAACGGTAGGCGGAGCGTTGCCTGAAGCCATGCAGAAGAAATTTGAAGTGCCGGATTCTGAGTTTTTTGCTACTGGTGTCTCACTTGTTATTCATCCCCGAAATCCGTTTGCACCTACGGTTCATGCTAATTACCGCTATTTTGAATTGTATGATAAGGAAACAGGTGAACTGCGAGATCAATGGTTTGGCGGCGGGGCTGACATGACCCCTTATTACCTTTTTCCGGAAGACGCCAAGCATTTTCATCAAGTACACAAAGCAGTTTGCGATAGATTCGATCCCAATTATTATTCCACTTTCAAAGCAGAGTGTGATGCCTATTTCTACAACCACCATCGGGAGGAAGCGCGGGGCATTGGCGGACTATTTTTTGACTACCAGCGACCTGATGAAAAGCGTTCGGCTGAAGACCTGTTTGAGTTTTCGAAAGCCTGTGGATTTGCTTTCACAGATGCATATATCCCAATTCTGAAAGACAGGAAGGATGTTGAGTTCAATGAAGAGCACCGTAAGTGGCAGGAGATCCGTCGCGGCAGATACGTAGAATTTAATTTGATCCACGATCGCGGTACCTTGTTTGGGCTAAAGACCAAAGGCCGGATCGAGTCTATCTTGATGAGTCTGCCGCCTCAGGTAAGATGGGTGTACGATCACCATCCCGAAGAAGGCAGCCCTGAAGCAGAATTGATAGAGCATTTGAAGCCTGTTGATTGGATTAATTATTAAATAAGTGAAAGGGGAGAAGTGAAAAGGCAATAGTTCATTTATGGCTTTTCACTTTTGCCTTTTCACGTTTCACAAACAGAAAACCATGAAATATCCTACAACCCGATTAAGACGAAATCGTCAGTCATCTGCTATCCGTGAAATGGTGCAGGAACACCGTCTGCATCCGTCCGATTTTATTGCCCCGGTCTTTATCATGGAGGGGAAGGATCAAAAAGAAGAGATCTCCAGTATGCCGGGTTATTTCAGGTACACACTGGATGTTTTAGGAAAAGAATTGGAAGAGCTCATCGAGGTGGGAATTCAGTCGGTATTATTATTTGTGAAAGTTCCCGATCCAAAAAAAGATAATGAAGGAACGGAGGCTTTGAACGAGAATGGATTGATGCAGGAATCGGTTCGGTTCATCAAGGAAAAGTATCCGGATCTGTATGTTATGACGGATGTAGCAATGGATCCGTATTCATCCTACGGTCATGATGGGATAGTAGAAGATGGTGGGATCGTGAACGACCCTTCAGTAGAAGTATTGGCGAAGATGGCAGTGAGTCATGCAAAAGCCGGCGCCGATATGGTGGCTCCATCTGACATGATGGATGGCAGAATTGGAGTGATGCGCAAGGCACTTGACGAAGCCGGATTTGAGCATACAGGTATTATGGCCTACAGTGCTAAATACGCCTCTTCCTTCTATGGACCGTTTCGTGATGCACTTGATTCTGCTCCGGGATTTGGAGATAAGAAAACCTATCAGTTGAATCCGGCTAATGTAGAAGAAGCCCTGCGTGAAGTGGAACTTGATATTAATGAAGGGGCCGATATCGTAATGGTGAAGCCGGGAATGCCCTATTTGGATGTGGTCCGTGCTGTGAAACAGAATTTCAACATCCCAGTGTCGGTCTATAATGTGTCCGGAGAATATGCGATGATCAAAGCAGCGGCTGAAAAAGGCTGGCTGAATGAGGAAGAAGTGATGATGGAGTCCCTGCTGGCCTTCAAACGAGCCGGTGCAGACCTGATCGCAACGTATTTTGCCAAGCAGGCGGCGAGGCTTTTAAAGACTATGTAAATCAAATCGCTATCAGATGGACCGGGAGGTCCGGAGTGGCATTCCCAACCGGGTGGTTGGGAACGAGGGAAAGTACCGTAGGGGCGAATCGCATTCGCCTATTTTTGGTTCCAACACAGAGTGTAGGAAACTTATAGATTAAATATTGAATATTCCGGCAGGCCGTAGAGACGTGATGCATCGCGTCTCTACGGCCTGCCAATCTAAAATGTACAGATAGAAAAATGAGCAACCAAAACAGTAAAGACCTTTTCAAACGCGCATCCAAAGTCATACCCGGCGGGGTGAATTCCCCGGTTAGGGCTTTTAACAGTGTGGGCGGAACTCCGATCTTTATCACTAAAGCAAACGGTGCTTACCTGTGGGATGAAGATGGGAATAAGTACATCGATTACATCAGTTCATGGGGACCGATGCTGTTAGGTCATGCCGAGCCTGATGTGGTAAAAGCTGTTCAGGAAAGGGCGGTGAATTCCACTTCATTTGGAGCCCCGACCCGTCTAGAAGTAGAGATGGCAGAGCTCATCACAAGTTCTGTTCCCGGGGTCGATAAAGTTCGTATGGTGAATTCAGGAACTGAAGCCACTATGAGTGCCATTCGCGTAGCCCGCGGTTATACCGGGAAGAACAAGATCATCAAGTTCAAGGGAAATTATCATGGTCATGGTGATTCATTCCTTATAGAAGCTGGAAGCGGTGCCTTGACCATGGGAGAGCCCAGCAGTCCGGGTGTAACGGAAGGAACGGCTAAAGACACGCTTAATGCTGAATATAACAACCTCGATTCGGTGAAAGAGCTGGTGAATGCCAATAAAGATGATATAGCTGCCATTATACTGGAACCAATTGCCGGAAATATGGGCTGTATTCCTCCAAAAAAAGATTTCCTGGAAGGATTGCGTGCACTATGTGATGAGCATGATATTGTCCTCATTTTTGATGAAGTGATGACCGGCTTCCGTGTTGATTTCCAGGGTGCGCAGAAAGTGTATGGTGTAACGGCCGATATGGTAACTTATGGTAAGATCATAGGAGCCGGACTGCCCGTTGGAGCATATGGAGGGAAAGAGAAGATCATGGATTATGTGGCACCGACAGGGCCGGTATATCAGGCAGGTACGCTTTCCGGAAATCCGCTGGCGATGGCAGCAGGATTTACTCTGCTGAAGAAGCTTAAAGATCATCCTGAGATCTATGAGGAATTAGAGAAGAAAGCATCGGTATTGGCTAATGGTATCGGGCAGATTCTCGGCGATCATGATATTCCCCATACCATAAACCGGGTAGGTTCTATGGTAGGTGTATTTTACTGTGAAGGCCCGGTAGAGACATTTGATGATGCCAACCGAACGGATAAAAAGCTGTTTGGGAAGATATTCCATGGCATGCTGAAGCGAGGGGTGCATTTACCCCCATCTCCATTTGAAGCTTTTTTCTTGAGTAATGCACTTTCCAGTGAGGATATAAGTAATACGCTGACGGCTTTTGAAGAGACGATCAAAGAGATTATAAATTGATAACTTCAAGTTATTAATAAGTTTATATCTTATTAGAAGATTAGAGTATTAAAAGTCAGACAATCAGTAAAAAAATGAAAAGATTAATCTCAATCTTCTCCTTGTTTACTTTGTTTCTTGTGGGATGCAGTTCTCCAACAGAAACAGAAGAAGTACAGGTTGAATTGCCGATAAAATTTACAACTGAACTTATTACAGATGGATTAGAGTATCCCTGGCAAATGAGCTTTGCTGGAAACAGGATCTTTGTAACTGAAATCAAAGGTACAGTTCGTATTATTGAAAATGGTGAGCTACAATCAGAGCCTTGGTTTGATTTGTCGTCATACATGCAAGATCAGGGATTGAGATTTCCGGGAGACTCTGAAGAAAGAAGGTCGGGATTGCAGGGAATAGCAGTTGATCCCGATTTTGAAAACAATGGATATGTTTATATTGGCTTTGCATATCATTCTGATGATCACAGTTACGATCTGAATCGTCTGATCAGATTAAAAGAAAATCCGGAGACTAAAAGAGGGGAGTTTGATACGATATTAATGGATGATGTTCCCGGGTTTGATCTGCATCAGGCAGCACAAATCAAATTTGGTCCGGGTGGTAAATTATATTGGTCGGTAGGAGATAGGTTTGAAGAATCTTCGGCACAGGATCTGGAAGATCTGTCGGGTAAAATTTTAAGATTAAACTCAGATGGCACGATCCCTGAAGATAATCCCTTTCCAAATTCGTATGTCTATTCCTATGGTCATCGAAATCCACAAGGGTTTGCATGGCAGGCAGGAACAGGAGTAATGCTGGCAACAGAGCATGGTCCATCTTCAAGTCAGGGCTGTTGCCATGACGAGATAAATAGAATTGAGGCGGGTAAGAATTACGGGTGGCCTGAAATAAGAGGAGATGAATCCGCTCCATCAATGGAAACTCCGATTATTCACAGTGGTCACCCAGAAGATGGTGAATCTGAATTAGACTATACATGGGCTCCTTCGGGAGCGACTTTTGTAAACCAAGGACCTTGGGGAGGTACTTTTTTATTTGCCGGGTTGAGAAGTAAGACACTTTGGCAATTGACCTTTGACGAGAATGCAGTAGATGAATTAATTCCCCTCATAACCAATAAAACACACGATTATCACCGTGTCAGGTCAGTTGAACAAGCTCCCGATGGTTATATATATATGATCACAAGTAATAAAGACAGAACCTACGATCCCGGTTTAGGCAGGGATGACTATTTGGTAAAATTGAATGTCTTTTATGAGGAAGAGTAGTCAAAGGATAGTAGTTTAAAATTAACTACTCATATTCGTCTCACCCTTTATCTTATCATACTCCTCATCATTCGGTTCCCAAAGCTCGATCTTGATTCCGTTGGGATCCATGATCCATCCAAATTTTCCGTATTCAAAAACTTCCATTTCCCCGATCACTTCTACACCTTCATCTTTAAGGGTCTTGAGTAATACTTCCAGATTTTCAACCCGGTAATTGATCATAAAATCTTTTGTGCTTGGATCGGTGTATTCGGTTTTCTGGTCAAATACACTCCATGCTGTGAAGCCTTTCTTTTTGGGATTCTCCGCATGGCGCCATTCAAAGGTTCCGCCATATTGACCATTTTCTATTCCGAGATGCTTCTTATACCATTCTTTTGATGCCTTTGGATCTTCACTTTTAAAGAAAATTCCGCCTAGTCCTGTTACTCGCTTTTTCATAATACCTTAATTACAGTAAGATTTTCATGACTTACAAGTACGGGATAAATCGGAAATAAATCACGACTAAAGGAAGAAGGGCACTAAAAATCTGAAAGAGGAGTGAGTTATGGAACGAGCTTAAGGGACTTCGCCTTTTTGGCAGCCTTACTCCGGCGATCTACTTCCAATTTTTTATATACAGCGGTTAGTGTGGTTTTAACTTTATTGGTCGAGATCGTCAATTTATCAGCGATTTCCTGGTTAGAACGTCCTTTGGACAATTGTTCCAATACTTTTAGTTCCTGCGCACTGATCTCCAGGGCTTTCACTGCCCGTTCATTTCTCTTGAAGGTTTTTTTCTTTGGTTCAGCGGGTGAACTTGAGATGAGTTTATTTCCTATTCCAATCACCAATCCTGTAAACAGTACAATTATGATTCCAACATACAATTCAGTTGGTATAAAATTGGTAGAGTAGTAAAGTTCGATACCTTTAAGAATGAGTGAGGCAAACCCGATAGCTACCCCAACGATCCAAATTAAATTACGCATTTAGCTCCTGCTGTTATTCTTTCCAAAGATAAGAACAAGCATTTTATACTCTCATTAAAATAGTCTTATTCTCTAGCACAAAGACCTGCCGCAGCTCATTTTAAAAGCTCTTCAGGATTAAGCCCTTTGAGATCATCTGTTACAAATTTGCGGCCCTCGCGCACTAATTCTCCATCCAGATATACATCAGCACCTATACAAACAAGATCCCAGTGAATATTACTGGAATTTCCATTTGGGGCGATCTCATAATCCTTTCCGAGGGTAAGGTGATTGGATCCGTAGATCTTTTCATCAAATAAAATATCATACATCGGGCTCTCGATCACAGGGTTCAATCCAAAGCTGAATTCACCGAAGCGGCTGGCTCCTTCATCGGTATCTAAAATATCCTTCAGCGCTTCATTGTTGGAAGAATCGAAGTCCACAACCACACCGTCTTTAACTTCAAGTTTTACAAACTCAAAAGGCTTTCCCTGGTATACGGAAGGAGCGTAGGTAATGACACCGTTCACGGAATCAATGATGGGGGAGGTAAAGAGTTCGCCGTCCGGGATATTTCGTTTCCCGAAGCATGGCACCCAATTCTGGCCTTTTACGGAGAACTTGATATCGGTTCCTTCACCTTTAAGGTGAATTTCATCGGTAGCTCGTAATCGTTTTTCCAGAGGCTTCATGGCTTCCTCAAGCTGACTGTAATCCACTAAACAAGCCTTATAATAAAATTCGGTAAAGGCAGAGGTAGGCATTTTTGCATTCATGGCAAAAGCCGGGGAAGGGTAGCGCATGATGCACCAGTTGGTGTTGTTGACACGTTCTTCAAAATGAACGGGGTGAAGGAAATGCTCAGAGTAGGCTTTGTTCGCCTCTTTACTTGCCTGAGAATTCTCGTAGATATTTTGTGAGGCACGAATACCAATAAATGCATCCATCTGTTTCATCAAAGGCAATTGGTCCACATTCGCCTGATTTTTCCAAAACTCCTCATTTCCATTTTCGATCAATATCCGCTGGGTATCCGCATCTTCTATCTTAATGAACGGATGCGCTTTTTTCGCACGAATTTGCTGAACAAGTGCTCTCAAAAGATCGATTCCATTTAATCCGATAAGCTGCACCATCACATTTTGCCCTTTTTCTACTTCGGTGCTGTGCTCAAGAATAAGCGTGGCCAATTGTTGGTCGAATTCTGAAATCATATAGATGGTGAAATTTGGAGGTTATTTTTATGGTTTTAAGGTAAAGGAAATGGAAGAGAGTTGAGAATTGATAGGGTGAGTATTTTATTATATCTGTAAATTTTTTGAAGGCAAAAAAACTTTATCAACTCTCAATACTCAAAATGTTGTCACAAAGTGCGATCTCACCGGGATCGTTAGAAGCTAGGAAAACAAGTTTATTAGCCTCAGAAGCATCTTTTACGATCCGGCTAACCAATTCATGGCCTTTCTCATCCAGATTGGAGCCGGGTTCATCAAGCATAAGGACTTTTGGGTCTCTGACAAGTGCAGAAGCCAGTTTTGCACGCTGCTGCTGTCCGGTAGAAAGACTGCCAAATAGCTGATCCTTTAGATGTGGAATTTGTACACGCTCCAGCAATGCGAGTAGTGTACTTTCACTGGCTGGAACTCCACCTGCTTCTATCAAAAAGCGCAAATTTTCTATAACCGAAAGTTCCGAATAAAGATTAATGTAAGGTGCCGCAAAACCTGTGTTAGCTTTCAATTGCTCCTGACCTATCTCATGTCCATCCTCTTTCCATACAATGGATCCGGAATTGGGACGTATTAAAAAAGCCAGTGACTTCAGGAGGGTGGATTTTCCACTGCCGTTTGCTCCCGAAATACCAAGCACCCCTTTTTCATGCTCAAAAGAAAGCATAGAAAAGATGGTGTGGCGATTGAATTTTTTAGTCAGGTCGTTGACTTGAAGTGAAATCATGCCTAAAGGTAGCAAGTTTATGGCTAATAAGAATCCGTATTCATTTCATAAATATTGAAAACTTAACAGAATTACTAAATCCTTAATTGTATTGCGACTCAGTAGGCTTTATTTTCAATAAAATTTTAAATTTCGATATGCATCAATCTGTAGAAAATATCATCGATAAACTGATGGGCGCGGTGAAAGCCGATAAGCCTTATTACTCGTTGAAAGACTTTCTTTCAGCAGGGTTTCCTTCCTTCATTGTGGAAAGAATACGGTTTGAAGTAAATGAGAAGCTGAAAAAGGAATTTGAGCTGGATCAAACGGATTGGGCCAATACCGATCAGGAATTGGTAATAGATGCCTGGAAAGACTTCCAACAAGCGCTCTTTGCAAATTCAAGAATTCCAAAAGACAAGTTTTACGGCATTACCAGTCAAGTTATAACTGATATTGTAAAGGTATATTTAGAACCTCGCCATCATATGGCGGATTATATTTATAAAAGTGATGATGAGTTAGGGTATGAAGAGCTGCTCAACCGGACCGAAAAACTAACCATCTACAAGCATTTTGGAAGGGCTATTCCACTCTATATGAAGAAACGGAAGCTTAAAACCCTTGAGAAAAAGCGTTGTAAGTTGCTCATTCACAACCTGGATGCAAACCTTGTAGCCTCCTATTCAGCAAAAGAATGGGCTCAGGTTCTGGAACTTTTATTCACCTTGTTCGGTGGAAAGATCGATGCCAAACTCATTCAATTATTTTTTGAAGATAAAGGGCTTTTCCTGACTGCAAAAGCTTTTAATGAGCTTGATGAAGAGATCACAAAAGAACGATTTATTGAGATCTTATCGTACCCTGACCTGCTGAATGTTAAGCTTCAGGAAAAGTTCAGGGATCAATTTCGGGAAGAACTGCTCGCACAAAAGAACCGCTTCGATCACCCTGATGAAGAAGAGGTAGAGCAGATCGACGAAAAGGAGCAGCGGCTGTTAGATAGCTTCTTTGGAGATTACAGTGAGACCGGTCCTCAGATGACTGATGAAGAGTCTTTTAATGCACTTTTTAAATCTGAGCAGAAGGATAAGACGATCTTCGAGGAATTTGAAGAAGCCCCCGATGCCGAAGAGATCTCGAAATCCATCAAAAAAGGAGAGCAGACCGATGAGATCAAGAAATTTCGACACAACTTGGTAACGGTACTCGATCAGGCTGCCAACTCTTTTAAAAACCTTTCTAAAGAGGAACAGGAGAAGGAAAAACAGAAGGAAGAAGAAGAGAAGAAAGCTAAAGCAGATAAAAGGAAGGCTGAGAAAGAGAAAAAGGCTTCTGAGGCCGAAGAGGATGAAATGGATGAATTTATTGTTGAGGAGTCTGATGAAGATCTGATCGATGAAGGCTCCGATGGTGATGAAGAACCCATGTGGCAACAATTCCTGCGTCCCGATCAAATGGATGTGTTGATGGGTGGCAAGAAGTCTTCTGATGATGATCTGCTGATGGATGAAGAAACACTGGTCGACAGCCTGGTGGATGAAGAAGCGGCGGAAGAGGAAGAAGAAATTGACAATCCGGATCTTAAGGATTTCCTGGTAGGTCAGGAAAAATTATTTACGAAAGAAATTTTCAAAGGCAAGAAAAAGAAGTACACAGAGTCTTTGAAGACCATTCAGGACCTTGATTCCTGGGATGAAGCCTCTGATTTTCTTGAGAAGAATGTATTTTCTGAGAATGAGGTAGATATGTTTTCTGAAACGGCAGTAGATTTTACAGATAAACTGCAATCTTACTTTAATGAATTTAAATCTTAATAATTAATTATTTATGGCATCCAATCCAAAAGTAGAACGACTCGAAAAGTTAAGAGAACAAGCACTTGAAGGTGGCGGAAAAGCCCGTATCGAAAAGCAACACGAAAAAGGCAAACTTACAGCCCGGGAGCGCATCGATCTATTATTGGACAAAGGTTCATTTGAAGAGATCGATAAGTTTGTAACTCACCGAAGTTCAGCTTTTGGCCTCGACGAACAACAGTACTTAGGGGATGGAGTGGTAACCGGATTAGGAAAGATCCACGGCCGGCCGGTGTATGTGTTTAGTCAGGATTTTACGGTTTTTGGCGGGTCCCTTTCCGAAACTCATGCCGAGAAGATCTGCAAGATCATGGATCTGGCCATGAAGAATGGAGTACCTATTATCGGATTGAATGACTCAGGGGGAGCCCGTATTCAGGAAGGAGTTTCTTCCCTTGGAGGGTACGCAGAAGTATTCTGGAGAAACAGTATGGCTTCCGGATTAGTACCTCAGATCTCCGCTGTGATGGGCCCTTGTGCCGGTGGAGCTGTTTATAGTCCGGCACTTACGGATTTCATCTTTATGATTGAAAACACCAGTTATATGTTCGTTACCGGACCGAATGTAGTTAAAACGGTAACCCACGAGGAAGTGACTTCCGAAGAATTGGGAGGAGCTTCAACACACAGCACCAAATCAGGGGTCTCACATTTCTCCAGTGCCAATGATGCCGTTTGCCTGAATGATATTCGTGAGTTAATGAAATACGTTCCTCAGAATTGCGAGGAAAAAGTACCGATGATCGAATCCAAAGAGCCGGATTCTGCCAAAGCAAAAGCACTGGAAGATCTTGTACCGCTTAACCCGAACAAACCCTATGATATTCACGATGTGATCGCCGGAATCATGGATAAAGATTCTTTCTACGAGGTACATGAGAATTACGCTGACAATATTGTGGTAGGTTTTGCACGACTCGGTGGCCGAAGTGTGGGTGTGGTCGCCAATCAGCCGCTTTCACTGGCCGGTGTTTTGGATATTGATGCTTCGCTGAAAGGAGCTCGGTTTGTTCGCTTCTGTGATGCCTTCAATATTCCGCTGGTGGTATTTGAAGATGTGCCCGGATTTTTACCCGGCACCGATCAGGAGTGGAACGGGATCATTAAACACGGTGCCAAGCTCTTATATGCGTTCTGCGAGGCTACCGTACCTAAGATGACGGTTATCACCCGTAAAGCCTACGGAGGAGCGTACGACGTGATGAACTCCAAGCACATCCGTGCTGACTACAACGTAGCCTGGCCAACAGCTGAGATCGCGGTAATGGGTACCAAAGGAGCCGTGGAGATCATCTTCCGAAAAGAGATCGCCAAAGCCGATGATCCCGAAGCCAAGCAAAAGGAACTGGAAGATGAGTATAGCGAAAACTTCGCGCATCCGTACCTTGCAGCCGGACGTGGATTCATCGATGATGTGATACTGCCCTCTGAAACAAGGGAAAAACTTATCAAGCAACTCGAAGCTGCTCAAAACAAAGTGGATTCCGTGCCTAAGAAAAAGCATGATAACTTACCGCTCTAAAATTATAAGTTTATATAGGCAGTAGGGACGTATCGCATACGTCCCTCTATATAATTTACCTTGGGTTAATATCTGGAACCAGAGGTTTCTTCAGGTATTCCCAACGGGACGTTGGGAACGAGGTTAAAGGATAAGATTATACACCGATAAGTGAATTGAATTTGAATGCGGAAAGACTACGCAATTCAAACATTTAAAATTCCCTTATCAGCCCTTTTACCAATCGTGCAAAGACATGCTTTTTCTGATCCGCCGCTTCCTTTACTTCAGAGTGATCTAATTTTTGGTCGGTGACTCCTGCGGCGGCATTCGTGATCAGTGAAATAGCTGCAGCTTTTACTCCAAGTTTCGCAGCCTCAGTAAGTTCCGGGGCGGTACTCATACCCACAGCATCTGCACCCATTTTTCGAAAAGCACGGATCTCCGCTTTACTTTCATAATGAGGGCCTTTCGCAAATAAATAGGTACCCATTTGAGTCTCGATATTCAGATCCCGGGCGATCGTCTTGACTTCCTGTGCATAGGCTTCAAAGTTAGAGTCCCAGGTATGTAAGGCCGGTTCGGAAACCATGAAAAATTGCTTGATGATCCCGTCAATGATCATCAGATCTCCAACCCTATACCTCAGATTAATGCCTCCTGCTGCATTAGAGATAATAAGTTTGTCGACCTCAAAAGCTTTGGCAAGCTGAACCGGGAGCACCGTTTTGGCAAAAGCGTATCCTTCATAATGATGGAATCGGCCGGAAAAAGCGAGTACGGATTTCCCTTCAATTTCACCCACAATGAGTGAACCCGAGTGACCTTCTACGGTAGACTGAGGGAAAGAGGGGATGTCGGCATAGGGAATAGAATCTGCCTGTTCGATCTCATCTCCAAAGCCGCCAAGACCGGAGCCTAAGATGACAGCTGCGTCAATTTGCTCGGGGAATCCGTCTTCCACTAAAAATTTCTTTATCTCATCAATGTAATCAGGCAGGCTCATAGGAATCTACGTTTTCAGTGCTGTACCCGGTCTTTTCATCGTAGCCGGTAAGTTTGTATAAAGGGTTTCGGTCTTCATGATAAGACATAATTGTAAAACCTTCATCGAAAGCTTTCCTGGCAAGTTCTTCCCGCATCTGCTGACTTACCTTGGGCTCAAAATCATATTTGGCAGCATATTTCCGGTTGATGGAACCTTTAGTACCTATCACATCACCGGCCTGCATGTATTTCTGTTCTCCGTCATCAAACAAAAGAACCTGGTGAAATTCAGTATGGCCCCCAATTTTTTTCACGGTCATGTCCGGGTAGGGCTGATCTTCCTCACTTAGAAAATGAAGATCCGCTTTTGCATCAATGAATGAAATGAATTCTGTCTTCTCACCATCATAATATTTGTCCATAGCCGTCACTTTTTCCCAACCTTTTTTGGAAACCCAGATCTTAGCTTCCGGAAAAGTAAGTTCCCAGTAACCATCTTCCCGATGGGCCAAGCCTCCAATGTGATCATAATGAAGATGGCTCAGAAAAATATCAGTGACATCAAACTCAGTAAGCCCGTGCTGTTCCAGGTTTCTGCGAATAGTTTCAGGTCCGGTATCTTCTCCAAATTCCCCGATCCCACAGTCAAAGAGATAGTTCCGGTCAGGAGTGTGAATGAGGAATGGATTCAAAGAGAGTTTTAATGCTCCTTTCGCCGGAGGATCATCTCTGTCTATACGGACAAATTTTTTATCTAGTCCGACTGAGAAGGTGCCTTCGTAGAGTACGGAGGCGTAGGTGGTTTTAGAGTTTGTCAATGGGTTGGGTTTTTTTAGTGAGAGAGTGGTAAAGTTACAAAGTAGCTGAGTAACAGAGTGACAAAGTTATAAGGTTGATATGAAGCTGCTGATCATTCGTTCGATCTCGCGGGTGTCTTCGTATAGTTGTTCAAAGGTATCTTTATCTAAATATTCTAGATTATAAGAGACTTCGAGTTCAGTTTGGATTTCGAAGAGTGATCCCATGCTGATGTTTAGAAATCTTCTGAATTCCTTTTTTGATCTCCGACCAAAGCCTTCCGCAATATTTGCCGGTATTGAGACCGAGCTTCTCCTAATTTGTGAAGTAAGACCAAACTTTTCATAATCAGGGAAATTTTCTACTTCCTTATAAACTTTAGTAACCAAGTCCATAGACTTCTGCCAGATCTGTAAATCCCGATGTGTCTTAACCATTACTCAATCACTTTGTTACTTAAAACTTTGTCACTCTGTCACTTATTCTTCTTCTCCTCGAATTTCTCATAGGCATTGATGATATCGCGGACCAGTTTGTGGCGTACTACATCTTCTTCGCCCAGGTACACAAAGTCGATACCGTTGATCTCCTGCAAGATCTTTTGAATAGAGATCAACCCGGATTGCTGGCGATGGGGTAGGTCGGTTTGGGTGATGTCACCCGTAATAATGGCGCGGCTGTTAAACCCAATTCGTGTCAGGAACATCTTCATTTGTGTATTGGTGGCGTTCTGGGCCTCATCCAATATGACAAAGGCATTGTTCAACGTGCGACCTCTCATATAAGCCAATGGAGCAATTTCGATCACGTTTTTGGTAAGGTGAAGTTCGAGCCGATCCCGGTCTATCATGTCTTCCAAGGCATCGTATAGCGGACGCAGATAAGGATCTATCTTTTCTTTCAGGTCACCGGGTAAGAAACCAAGATTTTCACCGGCTTCCACGGCAGGGCGTGCTAAAATGATCTTACGCACTTTGCGGTTTTTCAGTGCCTGAACGGCTAAAGCAACGGAAGTATAGGTTTTTCCGGTTCCTGCAGGACCGATAGCAAAAACGATATCATTTTCAGATGAGGACTGAACAATTCGGCGTTGCCCAGGGGTTTTGGCCGTTATGGTTTCCCCATTATGCGTATGGATGATGGTATCACCCGTTTCATCCAGTGTTCTGATCTGAGGCTTGCTCGCGGTGCTTTCACCAGATTTTAGGTTTACAAGCGTCTTAACGTCACCTTCGGCCACCTTACTCTTACGATCCAGTAATTCCAGCATTCCTTCGATAACCTTGGTTGCCGTTTCTACTTCTTCAGTCGGGCCGGTCAGCTTTACACGGTTTCCGCGTGCATTGAATTTTGTTTCAGGAAAGGCTTTGTCCAGCTCAATGATGTTGTGGTCATGAAGCCCAAAAAGAGCCATGGGATCAGCGCCTTCTAATTCTATTATTTTTTCGATAAGTATGTTCTCGTCTTCTATGGCTGTAAAATTTAAATGAAATGGACCCTTTAAGATAAGAATTTAGCAACAGAAATGATGCGGCTCTAATAACAACCAAGTCTTAAAAAAGGTACTACCTTAACTTTTCGATAAGTTCTTCTACCCGTGCAGTGATATCCTCAGCGCTGAAGACACTGCTCCCTGCAACCATTATATCTGCTCCCGCTTCTGACACTTTTTTTATGTTCTTGAGATTCACACCTCCATCAACCTGAATCAAAAAACCAAGTTCTTTTTCTTCCCGCATCTTAGCTAACTCACTAAGTTTTTCGTAACTGCTTTCAATAAAACTCTGACCTCCAAAACCGGGATTTACACTCATAATGAGAACCAGGTCCACATCAGCCAGTACGGGTTCAATATTGTGTAATGAAGTTGCGGGATTTACTACTACACCGGTCATCAGCCCATACTTTTTGATATTTTGTATAGAGCGATGCAAATGCGGACAGGTCTCATAATGAACAGAGATCAGGTCGGCTCCGGCCTCTACAAAATTCTCAACATAGTCATCGGGGTTTTCTATCATTAAATGAACGTCAAAAAATGCTTCGGGAGCTGCTTTTTTGGCCGCTTTTACAATTCCGGGGCCGTAACTGATATTCGGAACAAAATGTCCATCCATGATATCACAATGGATCCATGTGACTCCTCCTTTGGTTGCATCTTCAATATTCTTTCCAAGCTTTGTGAAGTCGGCGGCTAAAATTG
Source organism: Gracilimonas halophila (assembly GCF_042684365.1). Lineage (NCBI taxonomy): Bacteria > Pseudomonadati > Balneolota > Balneolia > Balneolales > Balneolaceae > Gracilimonas > Gracilimonas halophila. Next base: position 213,190 of record NZ_JBHULI010000022.1, read on the forward strand.
ACGGTGCTAAAACAGGGAGTTCGAAATTCATTTAGTTAAGATCGTTGTTATTAGGTTGATTATTAAGTGAGTCGGGCAGGGTAGTGTTAAGAGAATCAGGGTTGCTATCTGTGGAGTCGATGATGACAGCTCCGCCTTCGGTTTCTTCAATAACTTCAAAGCGCTCTGAGATCACTAAAGTAAGGGTTTCTCCTTCACGTAATTCTTCTTGTTTTGGAGAATAATCCAACACTGTGTTTGGAACGATATCCCGGACCGGTCGGAATTGAACTTCTCCCACATTTAACCCGGCTCTGCGCAATGCAAGTTGTGCTTCCGGAAGTCTGAGCCCTACGATCTCAGGTACTGTTACCATACGTTCACCAAGGCCGTCGCTTATAACAAGGTCAACTACAGCTCCTTTTTCTACAATAGCTCCTGCCGGCAGTGATTGACGAAGTACAACATTCTTGAACCTGGAAGACTCATAACTGCGGCTCCCAACTTGTAAGCCATAATTTTGAAGCTGCAACTCTGCATTTCGTAAGTTCAGATCTACCAACTTAGGAACTTCGACGGTAGGTTTAAATTCTGTATTTACAGTGAGGTAAATTTTACGGTTGGGCTTTACAATATTAGCCGCTTCAGGGGATTGATCAATAACATAATCCGCAGGATAAGCCGGATTGGATCTGCGTTCAGTGATCTCAAAACGAAGTCCATAGGAGGTTAACATACTTTCCGCTTCCTCCATAGATATTTTGGAAACATCGGGCACGGTTATCCCTTCATTGTAATTGGTATAAGAAGGCATGATCAGTTTATCTGCCATTAAAAGGAAAGCTGCACCAAAAATAACAAGTGCCAATCCACCGATATAAAAATATTTGTTTGTAAAAATGTATTTGAGCATGTCCATAAAATAAGGGAACTAACAACGGGTTAAAAGTGCCATGTTATTGAAAACTGTTCCAGCTTCATTAAATTTGTCTCTGTCTCAATTCTGCTTTTTTTAAGTTGAACAGTGAACAGAGCATCAAAGGCTGAAACTATATGGTTTACTACAAGCAGTTTGAGGATGTTCCCTGCAACACGGTAATTTTGGTTAAATTCCTGAGCACGATTCCGCCCCTCATAAAAGAGATCGAACGGCTCATCTTCACCATTCCAAAAATAGCGGTACATGGAAATATTCTGATTCTGAGCTGAAGTTATCTCAGTATACCAATCGCGCCAGCCGGGCTGATATTGATAATACTTACTGATCAGTTCATAGTATTGTTGAGAACCATAATCAGGCAGTTCATGGGAAAAATTACTGCCAATACGGTCTTGGAATATGAATGGTGTTTGATCTTCTACGTTTCTCAAAGTTGAGATCGGGACTTGGTTCCAGTCTTCCCTGGTATTTTCCCAATTGGGATCATCACCCAGAATCTCGGCTTCTAAAGATTGCCAGTCATTGTCAAGACTATGTAACTGAGAATAATTTACCAGCCATTCAGCATACGCTACCACACTCCAGTTATTGTGCGTAAACTGCTCATAAGCTTTTTCCTGCTCCCGTGCTTTGGCATTTCTGTCAAGATGATAGATCAAGCCCACCACCTCAGTTGCAAAATAAACTCCGGCACGCACCCATTTTCCGTTGGCTGCCTGACCGGCACCCGGTATCAATGCGGAAGCGGCAAAAGCAATTCCAGGGTTCTCTCTTGAGGAAGTTAGGAGCGAGCTGTTACTGTTAGCTTTGAAATCTGAAATATGGACCGGTTGGTCAATACCTTCAGCTTGTTGGCTTTCCTTAAAGATCCCATTATTAAAGCTGCTTATCGATTGAGCATAAGCTGAAAAGGATATCGATGCCAATAAAGCCAATACCAATGAAATCTGAATCCTCATAACAGTTCAAAATCAAAAGTTAAGCCGAAGTGAAATAGAAATTCTCTTCCATAAGTTACGCGATTACTTTGTGAGTTGGTGATGAAATCTTCCGGAAGCGTGAGAGTGAAACTATCAAAACCATAAGAAGTACTTACAAAGAACTTGAGCGGAAATAAATAGTATCCGTTCATAGCCACACGAAGTTCAGCACCCACCCCGGATTTTAAGCTGTTTCCGGTGTCATAGGGACTTCTCCATCCATTTCCAGTTTCAAAAAAGAAACGCGCAAAGATTTTATCGAAGGTATAAGGTCCGGCCTGTTTATGGATCCCCCGATAGATCGGTGCGAACCAGGAAAGGCTGGTAAAAGCCGTAGTACTGCCGCCAAGTGCGAAATAAGGATAACTACGCATTCCTAAAAAACCGCCCACATAATCCGTATAAAATGAGTCGCCCGGGTTGTTGAAATAGTGGAACCCACGGATACGAGCCTGAAATGCCTGATCTCCCAAAGTCTTGAATCCATAACGCAAGTGCAGTTCAGTAGAGTGGTTATTAGATTTCTCAAACACCGGTTTTAAAGCCCCATCTTCGATCTCATATTCTTCCAGCAATTTGGAGGGTTGAAATTGATATCTCATATATCCTTTTAAACCCAGCGGGGCTATATCGGCATCATTGGAATAGGTGTAATAGTCGAAGGTATACGAAGTTGAGAGAGTGGTACCACGAAAGTATTGGGAGGAGGATCCACTTACTTGCTGTTTCAGTTCCCTGGAATAGAAATTATCGGTGGAAACAGTATATGGACTGTAGGTTATGCCCAGTTCGAGTAAGCTTCTCCGGCTTAGTTTGCTTCGGAAGAAAAGGCCTGCTTCCCAGATATCATAAGCAATATCTGTTGTAACCGTATCGGGTAGGCAGGAGGTACAAGGAAATTCTTCAATGGATAAGCCATCGGATACATTACGACGCATGTTATAGATCTCGACAGCTACTGTGGGAGACCAGCTGCGTTCTATAAATGGAAGTCCTCGGTGTTCCAGGATAAGAAATGCATCACGATCAAGCCCGAAGAGACGGTCAGGGCGAAAAAAACCACCAATACTTTCAGCAGGTTGAGATGCTACTCCCACCATCAATCCTCCAAACAAACTTAATTTGTCGATCACATCACGCGAGGAAAAATAGACACCCGGTTTGAAATCCCGCAGTAGATTCTCTCCAAATTTGCCGAACTTCCCATTTTTTATGAGGGCGCCGTTATTACCATTTTCTTTTGAGTAATTATCAAAGCGGAGAACAGGGAAATAGCTGAAACCGGTATAGGTATCATCATATTTTCGGAACGTCCTTTCATCCGCTTCACTAATGCTTTTGAGGGTATAACTGTAATTTCCGGTATCGGCTATGGCAATCACTTCTTCAGAAAATGGGTTGAGATCAGAATCGTCAAACTCGTTTAATTTATTGATGTAGTCGAAGTCACCGCTCAGGGGGGGGATGTCATCAGAATACACAGGATCATAGAATCCATGTTCAGAATAGCCTAAAAGATCATCCTCTTTTGCTTGCATGATATTATAACCGTCGGCCTGATATTCTGAATAATAGAGCGTACCGTTTTCCCCAATAAAAGGCATAAAAGCTCCCCCGGTAACAGCCGTTAATTTTTGAGGATCTCCGCCGTCCAGGTGAACTCTGTAGATATTGAAGATGCCTTCCATATTGGATGAATAGTATAAATAATCACTATTTGGATCAGTATGAGGGTCCCGATAATCTACATAGGGATCGCTTAGAAAAGGGGTAACCTGTTTTGAGGTCAGATCATAGAGGAAGATATTACGATTTGTTCTATTGGAACTTGCGAACCAGATCTTGGTACCTTCACTATTCCAATGGGGTGTTGCTATGGTTTCTCCATTTTGGAAATCGGTAAGCTGTGTTACCGAGTCGGGATGATCAGGATATAAAAGTACGAGGTTTTGAGTTCCTTTTTCATACTGCACAGCTGCTATCATATCTCCTGTATAATTCCAGCTTGGAAATTGGATCCGGGCACTTTGGCTTAGCCGTTCACTTTCTTCTGACTCAATATCATAGACAAAAATATCCCGGTATTGCTCTCCGTATTTATTTTTTTTGCTAATGGAGTAAGCGATCTTATCACTGTTCGGAGAAAAGGAAAAAGATGTTTCCATGAACGTTAACAAAGGACCTTTCGAACCAAAGGAATGAGGATCATCCTGAAGTTCCCGGGTATCAACAACTGCAACTTGCGTTTCTTCTCCTTCCATATCCTTCAGGTACAATGAAAGCAGTCCAAAATCGACTCCTTTATTGGAGAGATAGGCAAGCTTTGTTTGATCAGGGGAGAGCTGCGGGTAGAAATTGAAAAAACCTTTTGACTCTATAATTTCAGAGGGAGTAGGCTGGATACTCTCTATAGCTGTTTGATAGAATTTTTTTCGTTCAGTGATCCACTCATCAAATACTTCATAGCCGGAGGTGCCGGTTGCAATTTCAATAGCTTCAGCAACAGAGTACACTCCTTTTTGTCCCAGTGCCTGAGTGATCTCACGTAACACGTCATCACCAAAGCGATTGGCCAGATAGATCACGAAGGCGAAACCTTGATTGTATACGGTCTCGCGCTCGAGACTTGTCTTGGAAGAGAAGGTTCCCATTTCATCAAGAGAAAAATAGGTATCGGATAAGATACGGGTTCGTAATATCATGTCCCTGTGACTGTCCCAGGTCTCATAGAATAGTCCTGTGGTTTGGTACTGGGCCGTTCCTTCAGCAAGCCATGCCGGTATGTTTACCGTAGCAAACGGCATGGTGATGATCCCATTCGGAAATCCATAAAGTACATCCGGGCGCCGGACATCCTCATATGAAAGCCATTGCAGATAGAAAGCCGGGATCTTACGAGACCGTTTCATGCCTTTCTGTATCTGAACGATATGCACATATTCGTGGGCGATCACATTTCGCAGCCAGTTGTTTGTACCGCGCAAGGGCGAGTCAAGGGCGGGAAGCCAAATATCGATCTTGTTATCAAAGAAATAGGCGGCACCGTTGGAGTAATCTTCGCGATCTTTAAGAATGATACTCACTTTTTCTTCAGGCTGATATCGGTAGAGATCAGTGATAGGTTTATATACTTCTTCAGCAACACGGGAAGCTACCTGAGCTGAACGACTGTTTCCCTCCTGAAAATGAACCAGAAAATGCTCGCTTTCAATGGTGTACCAGTCAAGGTGATTTTGAGGATACTCGTAAAAACGAACATCAGTTTGAGCTATGGCGATAAACGGAAAAGCAACCATGATCAAAAGTAAGATCGATATTCGTTTCAAATTTTGCATCAGTGCACCACTCCAATTTTTATCAGTTTGGTCTCTGTTTTACCGCCTACCGTAGCTTTTACCCGTGCCACATATCCGCCGCTACCCCAGTTTCGGGTGTCAACATTGACCTCCTGGGGAAGCCCCCCACTCGTTGTTACAGTTTCCTCGAAGATCACTCTTCCGCCCATAGTAATTACTGTAATTTGAACCGTTCCTCCGGGAGAAGCAATTTGGAACCGAATATTGGTATCTTCATCTGCAGGATTTGGCCAATTATAAGTCTCTTTTTTATTCAGTACGCTGTATCCCTCATTACCTGATGAGGAGTTATCTTGTACCCGGGCAGAAACTTTATTGAATTCATTTTGGCCATAACGGCTGCCCCATTTAGTTTCCGTTACCTGTGTTAACTCCCATGATTTTAATGCTCCTTTATGACTGACGGCATAGAGCCTTCCCTCATAAATTATGGGATGAACGGGTTGGTCGTTTTGAGAAATCACTTTGCCGATGTGAAGGGGAAATCCGGCTACGGTGCTTCCATCCTGATGGTAAGCGTAGATATTCATGGAATATGTATCCTGTCCCACTACAAACGTAGCATATTCACTTCCTGAAGAAATCAGATCTGTATGTAATGGTGTCCCTATAAATTTGATTCCTTCGGGGGCGTCAATGGGAGTATGATTCAAAATACCGCCGATCTTGTTTATACCAATTAGTCGGTTATTGAGTTTATCAACCCGGATAATGGAACCATTGTCCAGAATAGCAGGCCATTCGGCATCATCTTCTTCAAATACTGTAATGACAGGGTCACTTAAGCTTGGATCTATCATCGAAAACCGATCGTCTTCAAAAACATAAAAAACAGTACGGTTTCCTAATTGTATGCTTCCGGTATAAGTCCTGTTTTGGGCAGATCCGATATTGAAATTAAAATTGGGAATAGAAGTAAAAGTCACTGTATTACTTGCGATCTCTGAATATTCCCCGCCAATAATTTCACTTCGTTGAAATGGGATGGAGCCCAGCGAAATCAAAGAGCCGTCGTTTGTATTTATGCCGGTAGTGGTATGGTCAGCGTGAAGGATGGAGCCATCCTGTGAACTGATGAATGATTCATTCTTTGGTATTGAGGCTGTCCAGGTTGTGTCAAAGGTCTGAGTGGAGCTGTTCCAGTTTAAAGAGGCCAGGTCTATATTTGGCTGGCTATCCTCAGGTTTTGTGGCAAGGATCAGATTTTCACCTGCCAAAGGTTGTTGAACGGAACGGTTTGTAAGCTGGAACTGCATATTAACAGGATCAGAAATAGATACTGCAGTTACAAACTCGCGAGAAGGTACGATCAGAAAGGTATCAGTGGGTGTTTCATGAACTGATAATGAAAGAGGATATTTATTATAATAGGAATCCTGACCAGTATAATAGTTTTGGGATGAATCTAACTGAACAGAAAAAATGGAAGTGAAAAGATCTTCAAATGGTTCAGAAGGTTGAATTTGCAAGGTTGCAATGGGAAGATTTTCAGAGAATTCATACAATTCAAAGAATGATGGGGCACCGGAATTGCTGTTGTTATTCGGTGTGGTACCGGGTCCAAATTTATTTTCGTAAAGACTGATCGACCGCCCTGATTCCAGTATCACCCGGTAGTCATTGCCTGCCCACCAAAAGTCAAAAGCTGTTCCGAATGCAGCACTGTTATTCAAAGCTCCGGGAACCGGTTCTCCAATATCCGCTGCACCGTCGGCTTCTTCGAGAGCTATACCTCGGCGTTCCGGGTCTGCGTTAACTCGGTCGTTACTGATTGTTGCATTGATAACAGCTTCATCAATGTGCCAGATCAGGATTCCTCCATTCAAGTCACGGTCGTCTGCAGGATCATTTTCATCTTCGCCGGTGTCGAGTCCGCCTGGCAGACTGAAGTCAAAATTTGTCGCATTAACGAAAACACCGGGTTCCAGCAGTTCATCAAACCCATCTTGCTGAAATACAAAAGCTTCATCTTGATTGGTAAAGGTTTGGTCGACTTCCGTACCATCAGCATTGCGAATGGTGATTGTGGTTCCTGCATTGTCAGGATCACGATGTCTGTTTTCTATCAGAAAATATTCAGAATCAGAGAGAATATATTTAGCAATGCTGTTTGGCTGATTCAGGGAACCTGCGGGCAGAGAGATATCTCCCGCGGTGTTCTCATTGATGGTGAAGGGCGTTTCCCATCCCAGATAGACCTTTTCCCATGCTGAAGGTTCAGGGGGGAAGAGTCCATTGTAAGCGAAAAATCCGGCTCCATCCATAAGTCCGAACCGGCCAATTCCGGGATCTCCGGTTTCGGTATTGAAAAGATCAGGAAGGCCCAGATGACTCCCAATTGAAGCGATCAATAATCCGTTTATGGAAAGGGGGAACACGAATTCGTTATCCTGAATATCAAGCCCGCGTCGCGACTCCGTTCTTGGGATGATCAAAGAGTTTGTAACCCTGAAACTTCCGTTGTTAACCGGGAATCCGTTAAAACCGGGTTCATTTAAAAGTGAACGAAGGTTCTCTTTTCTCAAATAAATAGAAGGGATATCAAAAGGTGTTATATCCAGGTTTGTACCTGTCAGTTCGATATCCCTGCCTACTCCGGCGTGGAAGATGATAAAAGCTGTTGTTTCCGGATCTAAACCGGTAGCGTCAAAATTGTCACCCGATTCTACTTGTGCCCAGGCATCACGGGCAAGTTCAGCTATTTTCTCATTGGTGAAGGTTTCTCCGATCGGGGAATATTCTTCCATCTTTTTTGGAAGCCGGTAGATATCAGGCAGAACCTGATAGTTGATAGTAAGCTGCCCATCGGATGATTTTTCATAATAATTCTTGGCAAACTCGAGGTGAGCTTCAAAATAATTTTGGTTATGGGGGAGGGGTTCAACCCTAACTTCAGCAGCATTCTGCAGGTAGGGGAGCCCTTGCATTCCATCAGGTCCGAAAATACCGGAACCTGAAGTAAGCCGGTTAGTATCCGGTTGAAATTCGACCATGATGGCAACCACATCTAATGTACCTGTGGCATCAAGAGTTTGGTTTATTTGGAGCACTGATTGGGAAATAGGATGTGTTCGTTGCACAGTAATATCCTGCGCACCGGCCAACTGATAACTAAAAAGAAAGAGCATGCTAATACTTAACATGCTCTTTAAAAAATGCTTCAATTCAGGCATGTATTAAAAATCAATGAGCAAACTAAATCGCAAAGTATTTGCAAGTGGATGATCAGATTCAAGGGTTTTTATATAACTGAAATCAACCCCAAAAAAGTTGTAACGAAGTCCAGCTCCAAAGGTGATGTATTCACGATCACCGTTCTGAGGATCTTCAAAATAATATCCGCCGCGAAGGGCAAATTGATCTGCATACCAGTATTCGAGTCCTGCACCGATCATAAATTGCTGCATTAGGCCCACTTCAACAGTATTTGTACCATCAAACCTTTCAAAGCTGCTCCATGAGTTGAATAGAGCTTCTATAGGGCCTGAAGCAACCTGAGTAGTATCTACATTACCCTGTCCATCGCTGTTGTATACCGGCTTTGTACGTGCCATTATCTTGGAGATGTCGTTGGCTATGGTAATACGGTTAATACCTTCATCATCAAGGTCCAGATCAAAAGCCCATCCGAAACGGAGTAAGGTGGGAAGTGGGTCTTTTTGGGCGTTGTCAGTGTATTGGATACCCGGCCCCAGATTCGACAGGTTAGTACCAAAACTGAACTTTGCTTCACGTCCACCTATTTTAAAAGGATCAGTTTTATAGAGAAAAGACAGGTCAACAGCTACACTGCTACCCGGGTTTACCTGTTGGGCACTGATGGAAGTACCGCTTGCAAGGCTTGAGTAGATGACTCTCAAACTTGTTCCGGCTGCAAAATTATCACTGAATTTATGTCCATAGGAAGCACCAAATGCTACTTCATAACTATTAAATCGTGAAATTGGCTCAGGCCCGGTTTCATCAGTTACAACTTGCTCTCCCAGGTTTAGATACGTCAAATGAGCTCCTATTGTACCAATACCTTCTATATAATATGTGCCTACCACATAATCATAAAAAAGGTCATTAACGTTAAAGTTAGCCAACCAGTTAGAATGAGTAATACTGGCTTGATTTGTTCCATCCTGAAAAGCCAGCCCGGCCGGATTCCAGAATAAAGCAGAGGCATTATCCGCTATGGCAACCCCGGTGTTACCCATTCCGGCTCCACGGGAATCAGGTTCGATCTGAAGAAATGGTACCGCTGTTATGGCTACCTGGGCATTGGTAATAGCAGGTAAAAGAAATAAGAAACCTGCTGTAATTAGTGAAACTGTCCTTTTCATAGTGCTTAATTTTAGTATAAATATAAGTGATTCAACGTTAATTTACGATGTTATCGTATGATCACGAGCTTTTCGATTTGCTCGGTTGTTTGTCTTCCTTTCGGGGTATCTGTTGCAACCCGAAGCACATAAATATAAGTACCGTTACCCAGGCGATTATGATCCCGGTCACGGCCATCCCATGAAATACTGGCATATGAACTTGTAGTTATGAGTTGATTTTCAATTTGCTGAACCGGTTTTCCGCTTAGGGTAAATATCCTCACGGATACATCTAATGGATTGCCCGGTTGATTATGTTCGAAGGTGAAGCGGGTGACATTGTTCATCGGGTTAGGATAGTTATATACGTTTCTGACGCTTAACTCCTCACTTGATGCAACTTCAAAAAAGATCTCCTTTTCTGAAAAGTTGTTATGTACGTCCCACGCTCGAACTTTGAGGCTATAGCTGCCCTCGGGAAGTTCATCCAGAGGGTACTCGATACGCCCCCTTGTGTAATCATTAAGGCTGCCCTCATAAAAATCGTTGAGGACAAATGATTGTTGTGGTTTGGTATCGATAGTAGCAATTATCTCATGTCCTACTCCTGTTCCTGTAGTATTTATTCCGGATTGATCTTGTAATTCTATGATTAAATTCGGTGCACTGTTTACCAGGTTGCCGTTAACAAAACGTTGGTCGTTTAAAAAGATATCGAGCTCCGGACCCTTTCCGTCATCTTCGGCATCTTCATTGGTGCCGTTAAACCTGATCTTGGTGAATGAGCCTCCGGCTGTTTGTCCCTCACTGCCGGCAAAAGCAATGATCCTTCCTGTGCTATCTGAAAAACTGATGTCTTTTGGTACAATAAAAGTAGCACTGAACTGTCCGTTTTCAACAGCAGCTTTCCCCTTAAAAAGCACGTCATTTTCTACGGTATATTTGCAGTCGGTCAGGTAGCAATTGTCCTGTTGAACCCATTCTCTGTCTGAGGGTAGATTTACGGTTCGGTTTGCATCCATAACCGATATGGTTGTTTCTCCATTAAAAGAACTGAAGGCATTGCCATTCAGATCCTTAATTTCACCGGAAAGGGTAACCCGGTCTAAAGCTCGAATCGTCAAGATCGTATCTTGTCCTGATTCTATATAATCATTAATGGAAGTGATCTCAGACTTGTATTCCGGCAATCGAAATTTTGTAGCTGGGTCTCCGATCAAAATGAATTTCTTGCTGTTTCTGGTAGAGATGACCGTAGAACTATTGATCATAGTATTTTTAGTTTCCCGGTAGATATCTCCAAATCGCTTGGGTAAGGAGCCGGAACTTCTATCGACCAATTGCTGTGATAAAGCCACGTTCAATCCAAAATTGTTTCGTGCTGTAATTCCCTGACCTGTGTATACTACTCTCGTAGTTGTAAAGGCTGCGATCACCCCTCCATTATCAGCGAAGAACAATTGTTCAGCTCCGGATTGTGCATCAATATCATCATATCTTCCAAATTGACAGGTAGCTGTAATAAGTACAGCAAGTCGATCCCGGTTTGTTAAACTTGGGATATATTCACTACGGAATAGGTTCTCATCGGATAATGTTTGCTCATTTCCATGCCCTGAGTAATTTAATACCAGGGTTCCGTTGTTGAGTGTACTGATGAATTCTCTTGTAGCTTCAGGAACTTCTCTTCCTGCTCCGGTGATCTCTTCAGGGTAAGCGAATTCATAGATCTTCCTGAGACGGATACCCGGTTCAATGATATTCATTCGCTTTGCAGTCTCATCCGCATTTAACACGTGAAGGTCCCTATTGCGTTGCACATCAGGGAAATCATCATCAGCGGCAAAAGTAAAAAGGTTTTGCCATGAACCGGTATTTGAAGGGTTTTCGTAGGTCTTGATCTTTTGAATGGCAATGGCCGCTTCAGTTCGGGTTTGTGCTGAAATACGGCCGATCCCAATATCAAGTAAATGTGAATCAGGGGTTTCTCCGCTTCCATTAAGATCTAAGTTCCCTTCATTGTCATCAAGCAGTCCAAAAAAATCATCGGTTGCATAGGAAGCCGTACGGTGAAGTGATTCCTCGCTTTGGTATGTAACTATATGATTGGTAAAGCCGGTATTGATGATGCTTTTGTAATCGTAGATAGTATCCCCAAAAAGCAGCAAATATTTTGGAGGTTCTCGGTTATCAGAAAGAGCACGGTCGTATAGAAATTTCACATAATCCCGAATTGCAACAGGATCGGTTACCCCTCCTGAAAACTCATTCATTATTTGTTCCTGTGTTACTACTACAGGTGTTAATCCATCATTATTTGCTCTATAGGAAGCCAATTCCTGTGCATATTCCAGGAAATCAGCAGTAGTTACAATGATATAATCAGGATATTCTGAAACCGCACGGATATTTTGCTGTTCAATTGCTGCTCCCAGAGCAGGAGTTTGGAAATCTGACTGGGCGATGAACTGAAGATTATCTCCCGATCGATAGTTGAAGGTGAAATCACTTCCTGAATATGAGCCTGATAATAGTTTGGGAGAGGTTACATCAGTTACGTCCATCACCATTGGTTCACTGCTAAAACCTGTTAACTGATATTCAGCCAGTTCATTGGACGAGCCGTCTTCAGGAGAATAAAAATACAGAAAGTCATTCTCAGCAACGAGTTCGCGTTCGGCTGAAATTCTTATCCAGTCAAAATATCCATTAGACCCACTGGCATTGTGATTGTATGAAGCACGAACGTTGATCACTCCATTCTCAGGAGAGATATTTATGGTTTCAGAGAAAGTGCGTGCTATTCCGGCTCTGCCTTCACTGCTTGTATAAGATCCTGATTGAGGTAAAAAGAGATTAGTAACTTGTGCTTCGTTCATCTCAATTTGAAATGAAGCACTATTGGTAGACCTATTCACAAATTGGCCGGATATCTCAACAGGCCGGTTTTGAATAAGTCCGACCAAAGTATCGCTTAGAATGTCAATTAAAACACCGTTGGTTGAAGTATCAAAACGTTTTCCAAGCCAGTTTCTGCCTGATTTAAATCGCTCTTCAACTTTATAGAGCTCTTCTTCTTTCCATATAAAATCTTTGAACGATGATATTGAACGCGAAGGATCGAGATTATTATTAATTGCTGAAAGACGTTCTCCCTCTTCCGTTGCTACAGTTAAAAATACATAGTTGCGATCACTGTAAGGGTGAACATCATGAAAGTATGTACCATTGTCACGGGTCACTCTATCAGGATCGTTAGCATAAAAAATAACGCGGTCATTGGTATTGAACGAGCCGTCAGACTCACCTTCTACCAAGATAGGGATCTGAGTAAATACGGGTCTGGGTTCACTATTTTCCTCAGGAAGCTGATAACCGCCGGTTCCCCATATCTGTATGTCTCTAGGATCGATGGAACCCAGGTCAATACCTAATTCTTCAAGGTAATCAGCATCAAGTGCGTAAATGCTATTCTTTGTGATGGGAATTTTATGCCAAGTTCCCGTTTCAAATATTGCGGGCTGATTAGAGGTCAATCGTTGACGTTTTGGAGCGATCCGGTCTCCTTCTTTGTACACTCTGATCCTCATCCTCTCTAGAATTTTGGTTGAGTGCTCATTATATCGAGTAACGTTAATACTTAAGGCGCTAACCCGTAGTCCTTGAGATATGCCGGGGTCAGAAGTCTCAATTAAAGGAGCATGCCCACCTGAAAGTGACAACACATTGGCTTTGTCAGAAGGGACAACATCAGGAGAGGTGGCAACAACCTGATCAAGTATTTGGTACCGGATCGTATTTCCAGATACCGGGGCAGTAAGGCCGATAGGAGACATTATTTTGAGTTCAGGATTATTGAACTCATAGTCTGTAAAAGTATCTGTTTCTGCTACTACTTTCAGTTGTTGGGCTTGTGCAGCCTGAACAATTAATAAGCAAAGCAAACCACTAATAAAAAGCAGCTTGTTAAGCATATGAATGAATTATATTACAATGTGCGCGTTAGTAACGCTTAAAGTTTTGTAGCAGTATTTCTATATAGGATATAGCACTTCAAGTTAAAGTTGACCTGTTGAGATAAGTATAGAATAAGCTTTAAAGTTATATTTGATGAATAATTAGTAGCGTTAATCTATATAAAGTTTGGTCTGTTTTATAAGTTGGTACTATAATATGTTGGAGAAGTAATAATGTCAACAAAAAAAATAGGCTCGTTTAAAAACGAGCCTATTTAAGAAATTTAAAGCATTTCGAGAACAAGTGACGAGGCTCCACCGCCGCCATTGCAAATTCCGGCGCATCCGTATTTCCCTTGTGTTCTTCTAAGGGCATGAATAAGCGTTACGATGATCCGAGCACCTGAACAACCCAGTGGGTGTCCAATACTAACTGCTCCACCATGTATATTTACTTTTTCGGGATCTAACTCAAGTATCTGATTATTTGCTAGAGCAACTACAGAAAAGGCTTCATTGATCTCAAAAAGGTCTATGTCATTTTTTGTGAGCCCGGCTTTTTTAAGTGCGATTGGGATAGCATCAGATGGGGCGGTAGTAAACCACTCGGGAGCTTTTGCAGCGCTTGCATGGCTTAGGATCTTAGCCAAAGGTTTAAGTCCAAGTTCTTTGGCTTTCTCAGCACTCATTACTAAAACAGCGGCAGCTCCATCATTAATACTCGAGGCATTTGCGGCAGTTACAGTTCCTTCTTTGTCAAAAACCGGACGAAGTTGAGGGATTTTTTCAAAGCGGACTTTATCCAGCTCTTCGTCTTTAACTACTTCGGTAACATTCCCTTTTCTGTCTTTGACCTTCATCTTGATGACTTCGTCCTGAAAATAACCTTTCTCAGTGGCTTCAATAGCTCTTTTATAAGAGGTGATGGCATATTCATCCTGCTCTTCACGGCTTATATCGCACTCTCTCCCACACAAGTCACCGGCATTTCCCATCAGATAGTCATTATATACATCCCAAAGGCCATCCTTTACAATACCATCTTCAGCCTGTGTATGGCCGTATTTGGAACCGAAACGTTGCTTCGGTAAATAATAGGGTACATTACTCATGCTTTCCATTCCTCCGGCAACAATGATATCAGCTTCGCCTAACCGAATCTGGTCAGCTGCGATCATAATGGATTTCATCCCTGAGGCGCACACTTTATTTACAGTAGTAGCTGGAGTGCGTTGATTAAGTCCGGCCTTTAATGCAGCTTGTCGGGCTGGAGCTTGTCCAACACCGGCAGAAAGCACATTACCCATAAGAACTTCCTGAACATCATCAGCTTTTATACCCCCGGCTTTAACAGCCTCAAGGATTGCTGAAGCTCCAAGTTCCGGAGCTGTAAATGATGAGAGGCTTCCGCCAAATGCCCCCATTGGAGTTCGTTTTGCAGATACTATTACTACGTCTCGCATGATAGAAAATGATTTAAATTAGAAATTCTGAAAGCGCTTTATATAAAGGTTAAAAATACTAAAGCGCTGTGAATGATGGAAGATGTTAAAATGCCTGCGCCAAGTCTTCAATAAGATCGTCAGAGTCTTCAATTCCAACCGAGATCCTGATCAGGGAATCCTTTAATCCCGCTTTTTCTCTAACGTCCTTTGGAATAGAGCCATGTGTCATAGAGGCAGGGTGACTGATCAGGGATTCGACACCGCCTAAACTTTCGGCAAGTGTAAAGACCTTGGTGTTGCTCATGAATTTTACAGCTGCTTCAATGGAATCATCTTTTAGTGTAAAAGAAAGCATGGCTCCAAAGTCATCCATCTGTTTTTTAGCCAGTTCGTGTTGAGGGTGTGAAGGCAATCCCGGATATAAAACGGATGCGGCCTCATCATGTTCTTCAAGAAATTTCGCTATCACTTTAGCATTATCCACGGAACGTTGCACACGTACGCTAAGAGTTTTGATACCTCTTAAGGTCAAATAACAGTCCATAGGGCCTGGTACAGCACCGGAGGTTTTAGTTTGAAACCTGAGGTTTTCCATGATCTCTTTGTTAGAGCTTGCCACAGCACCATGAATAACATCCGAATGTCCGGCTAAATATTTTGTAGCAGAGTGGAGAACTGCATCAGCCCCAAGTTCCAATGGTCGTTGCAAGTATGGTGAAGCAAAAGTATTGTCTACAACAGTAAGGATGTCTTTGGGTTTAGCAATTCCAACTAAAGCCTTAATATCGACCACCCTAAGTAATGGGTTAGTCGGTGTTTCGATCCACATCAGCTTTGTTTTATCTGTAATGGCATCCTCAACTTTGGCAAGGTCAGTCATATCCACAAAAGTAAAATCGATTCCGTAAGGTTCAAATACTTTAGTAAATAATCGATATGAGCCACCGTAAAGATCATTCGTAGTAACCACATGATCACCCGGGCGAAGCATCTTCATCAAGGCGTCCATTGCGGCTACACCACTTGAAAAACAAGCAGCCTCATCAGCACCTTCCAATCCGGCGATCATTTTTTCCAGTGCGGTTCGGGTAGGATTTCCTACCCGGGCATAATCATACCCCTGATGCTTATTAGGAGCTTCCTGGGCGTAAGTGGAAGTTTGAAAAATAGGAGGCATGACCGCACCTGAAGTTTCTTCAGGTTTCTGGCCGGCATGAATAGTCTTTGTATTAAATTTCATACTTAGTTTGAGGAGGAGGTTTGACGTTCTTTGAGTTGATTCAATACATCGAGCCGGTTTGTATATTCTTGATTATTTGGATCGATGTTAATAAGCCTTTCGTAGTAATCAATGGCAAAGTCGATGAGTGTAAAAGCTTTATTTCGCATTGCTTCTTTATCTTCATCAGAGGCCAGATCTTGCAAAGACAGGTATTGTGCTGAAAGATTGTTATAGAAAACGGCAAGACTTTCCAGATACTCAACATTTGAAGTATCTCTTTTAAAAGCCTCGATAAGTTGCTCCTCAGCACTTTCACCCATTCCCTCAGCTTCAAGCATGATTTGTTCTGCTAAAGTAGAATTGTTGTTATTGTAAGCTGTTTTCAGGTCTTGTAAGATCTGTGAGGTAATCTCATACAGTTGAGTTCCATACACGTTTCTGAGATCAGCATTGTCCGGATTTTCTTCAACTAAAGGTTCTAAGATGTCAATGGCACTTTCACTGTCACCATTGGAGATGTAAGCGTTAACAAGTCCAAAAGCCAGGTTAAGATCTTCTGAAATATCCGTATTCGCCAACTCATAATATTGAGCTGCTTCTGAAGGGTTACCAATTTCAAGATATAGATAGCCGAGGTTCTCATATAAGTCTGCTGAAGGATCTTCTGCGTAACTTAAGGCTGTTTCAAGACTATTGATCGCATCATCTATGTTACCGAGATTGAATTGGGTAACAGACAGATTACGGTATGTGCTTATGGCATCATTCCTAAGAATAAGAGCATTCCGGAAGTGGATCTGAGCCTGTGTATATCTATTCGATATAGAAGTATTGTCAGATACTTGAAGACCTGCATTATGCTCGTCTTTCCAGTATTGCTGACGAAGGCTGTCGATAGTTGAACTTTGTGCCTGATCTGCATCGTACTCTATGGCAGACTCAAAGTCATTGGAAATATCAGTATAAAACTCAGCTCTTTGCTCGGGGTCAGCATCTTTTGCCAAAGCGGCATTTATCTGAGCTCTTTGTATATATAATTGTGGTTGGTTAGGATCTTCCGATAAGCGGGAGTCGATCTCTTCCATTGCCTGTTGATAATTATTATTTGCAAGCAGTTCATCTATGTTAACCTGAGATGTTCCACAAGAATAAAAAAAACCGGCCACAAGTAGTAAGCCTGTAAGCCGGGTAAAATTTGAAATAGTCATATTTTAATTTTTAGGTGAAAAAGGCAATTACATTCCTGCTTTTTCAATTGCTTCTTCGTATTTGTCTTGCATGTCAAGTGTAATGTAAACATTTGCCAGACTTTGCCATGCATTTCTATTTTCGGGATTTAACTCAACCGTTTTTTCATAATTTTCCATCGCCATTCTGTATAACTCTTTGGCCTGCTGGTCAAGACGATTTACCTCATCCATATCATCAGAATAATTTCTTTGGCTAAAAAGGATAGCGCCCTTATTCTGATATAGTACGCCTAATGCATTGTAAGCATTTTCATCATTAGGTCTGAGTTCGATCGTAGTTTTCAGTTCACTTTCCGCAAGTGAATTTAGCTCATCAATTTCTTCAATATTGGCCTGAATTTGGCTCTCTAGTTCTTCTATTTGACTTTCGATCTCACTTGCTTCACTTCCGGATGCATTTCTTAGATCATCTCTAAGATCATAAATGTCATCATACAGGTCAGAAACCGCAACGGTCATTTCTTCGGTTTCAGATAGTAAAGCAGTTCCCAACACAAGGTGGTATTGAGGGTTTTGCGGATCTCTGTCTACGAGGTCATTTAGAGTAGAGATAGCCATCTCAGTATTACCGGAGATCATATAGCCATCCGCTAATTTTTGAACCAGGCTTATTGTGTCAGGGTAAATTTCTAGGCCTTCTTTTAAAATTTCTATCGCATTTTCAGTGTCCTGAGCCTGAGAATAGTAGTAGCCTGCTCTGTCATAATCTTCAGCAGGAGCAGGGTCTTTAAGCTCCATTGACTGTGTGAGAACTTCCGCAGCTTGCTCAAAATTATTATCCATGAAATGGATCTGAGAAAGTACATCATAAGAGAGTGTACTGTCAGGGTTGATGATGATTGCATTCTCCAGGTGTGCAACAGCAATTTTAAGTGGTTCATCCACGGAAGCCATTACACTGTCATTTGTCGCATAATCTAAAGAGGCATTATGCTCATAACCCCAGGTATTGAGTACCAGATCGTTAACCTGACCGGCTTCAGCAGGTTTTTCTTCTGCATTAGCAAAAAGTTCTCTGGAAGTAAGAATTGATTCTCTGAAATTTCGGTAAACCGGCTTTCTGTCACTTACAGGCTGTACAGTGCGACCTTCCTGAGAGTAAGCAAGCGCCATATAATAATGGCCAACTCCACTCTCGGGGTTTTGTGCAATGTATCTATCCAGACTGGCGTATGCACTGTCAAAGTTTTGCGCGTAAATATTTAGTTGTGCCTCATCTATGACAGGATCGGTGGTTTCACACCCTGTTAAAATCCCAAAGAAAAGGAAAACGGGAATCAAATTTCTAAGTAGCTTTTTCATTTTGTATATAGATTGAATTTGGTTGTAATCAGAACAAATTTATATGTTATCGAAAATAAACATATGTGTTGCTTTCTGCAATTTATTAGAATACTTGCAATTGCATCCTAATTTAAAACTAACGTAAAGAGAATTTCATGAAAAAAATACACTCTACAAGTAAAGCTCCTGCTGCAATAGGGCCTTATAGCCAGGCAACATCACATAACGGTATACTTTATTGTTCAGGCCAAATTCCTTTAGATCCCGAGACCATGGAGATGGTTGGGGAGAATGCCGCTGAGCAAGCTGAGCAAGTAATGAAAAACCTGGAGGCTGTATTGGTTGAGTCCGGAATTGGCTTTTCTAATGTTCTGAAATGCACCATATTTCTACAGGATATGGCAGATTTTGCAGCTGTAAATGAAGTATATGGAGCTCGATTCGAAAATGATCCTCCTGCCAGAGAAACAGTGGCTGTTAAAACTCTGCCCAAGAATGTACTTGTTGAAATTAGCTGTATAGCTTACTTGTAAATAAATTTTAAAAGCCGGGAATTCGATGTTCTTCTGAGAACGATGTGCTGTTTCCGGCTTTATCTTCTACTTTTATTTCAACAGTATTTATTTCTTCCGGGATAAAATCCGGGTGATAGTAGATGAGCAATTCTTCTTCATAATCATATTCAGCAATTCCCCGAATTCCGTTTATGACAAAAAGAGCTGAACTGGATTGTATTCCGGTGAGATCATCTTTTAAGTGTAATTTTGCCAGCCACTTACCGTAATCTGTTTTGTAAAAACTCAAATCAGAAATTTTTGGGGCTTCATTGTCGGGCTTTATTACAAATTCTCCCAATTCAGAAGGGTAGGCATGAACTGTACGACCTCTTAACTCAGAATCTACGTAGGATAGTTTTTCCCGCGATCTGTTTTTTCTGAAAAGGCGATAATTATTATCAGGCTCGAAAATTTCATCCAAATAAAAACTCAGATGGAAATTTGAGCGCATAGCAAGCATTTCAGGTTGAATGGACAGATGTACTTGCTCATCAATAATAGAAAAGGATGAAGCCACAGTTAGCGTATCGAAAAAACCATATTCTTTAAACCGAAGTGATAATTGTCTGTTTGGAGTGTCAATTTTCTCAGATTTCGCCGTCACTATGCGTGAAAAATGAGTATCGGGCATTGAGTCATTTCTCAAAATTATTTGAGACTCAGTCCACTTAATACCATTGAGATCTTTAGTCAGGTCAATCGTACTGTTCAGGTCCGGAGACGCCCAGTCTTCATGCCAATACCATTCTTGTAAGGGCAGACGCTGTGTTTTGAGCGTTGACTTTGACAGGGTATCAGGAGTGATTGTAAGAGTTGCGGTTGCCGTGTTCCCAAAAAAATCTGTAGCAACAATTGTGTATTCCTGCGAGCTCTCAGGAGCTTTTATTTGAGCATCCGGCTTTTGAATTAGATAAAAAGGATTGCTGTTCCCTTCTTTCCCATAAAGTCGCTGATGACCTCGTCTGTCTGAACCGAAAGGAGCTATTCTATCTAAGAACATTTCCTGCTCATTCTTAAAGGTAAATTTCCTTAATTCTTGATAAAATAAAGTATCTGCTTCATGTAGAAGGGCCAGGGAATACACTGCATATGCATTATAAACATCGTTTGCCTGATCGTAAACGTTTACGGCAAGTCCCGCTTCTCCTGTTAATTTTATTTCACCAAAGTCATATATGCCATCTTTTCTTTGAGACCTGACTTGTTTTGAAACCGGTTTACCGTTTATCCGGCTTTTTTTAGAAAGCGGTTCAACAATGAGTGTTGAAAAAACAGGCGGAATATTGTCTTTGACTTCTAAATTCGTTGTTAGGGCATTGACAGGATTCTGTAAAGAATCACGCACTTCAAAGTGCAGATGGGGTGGCCCAATTCCGGTTGAACCTGTATAGCCAATTATATCTCCTTGTTTAACTTCAATAGCATGATCTTCAAAGGTTTCATCCATTTCAAATGAATGATCAGTCATTCTTATGGAATCTGCAAGAGCCTGAAATTTATCATTAAAGCGCTGAAGATGTGCATAAACGGTATATGTATTGTCCGGATGTTTCAGATATATAGCTTTCCCATATCCTCGTTCCGTTATCAATAATCGATAAAGTTTCCCTTCTCTTGAGGCGAAAACCCGATATCCTTCTCGTCCCCAGGTTTTGATATCCAATCCTGCATGGAAATGAGCGGATCTGGTCTCTCCAAAGGTAGAGCTGAGGTATTGACCGGAATCAGTTGGCCATAGATATTCCTGGGCCTGAAGAGTTTGAGGAAGGAAGGTTAATGAAAATGCTATAAGTAAAAAAAGCCGCAAATTACTTGATGTTCACGGTTAATGATTTAATTCCGTTATTCAGGAGAACTTCGAGTTTATCTCCGGACTGAACTGCTCCGACACCTTCAGGAGTACCGGTAAAAATCAGGTCACCTGGATGAAGAGTATAGATTTGGGATAAAAATGTAATCAGATTTGGGATCGGGAAGATCATTTCTGAAGAATTTCCATGTTGCTTCACAAAACCATTCTGGAAAAGTTTAAGATCCATATTGTTTATATCCTCAATTTCAGATGAAGGAAGGAATTCACTTATGGGTGCAAAATCATCAAAACCCTTTGCTATAGACCACGGATGACCTTGTTTCTTTGCAATAGCCTGAATATCTCGAGCCGTAAAATCTATGCCAACTCCATACCCTGCAATGTGGTCTTCAGCATTACTTTGTGAAATATTCTTACCGGATTTTGATATGGCAACCACGATCTCACCTTCAAAATGAACATCATTGCTTTGAGACGGGATTGATATCGTTGAATCACTATAGCAGATAGTGCCAAGTGGTTTTAAAAAGACAAGTGGCATTTTAGGGATCGGGCTCCCCATCTCTTTTGCATGTTGGGCATAATTCCTGCCTATGCAATAAATATTGCGAACAGGGAGTTCAAGTCCGGGAATCTGTGGGTTACGCATAATGAAAGATATAAAAAAAGCCCCGCACATAAACTATGTGCGGGGCTTTAATTTCTTAAATAAAAGTGGATCAGTTTACAGGATCTACATTTACGTGCTTACGACCGCCTGAGCGTACTGCAAAATTTACGGTACCATCGGCTGTTGCAAAAAGGGTATCGTCACCACCGCGTTTTACATTGAGTCCAGGGTGGAATTTAGTACCACGCTGGCGAACAATGATTCCTCCGGCGCGAACAAATTCACCACCGAACTTTTTAACTCCCAACATTTTTGGGTTTGAATCGCGACCGTTTCTTGTAGAACCTTGACCTTTCTTATGTGCCATAACAGTAAGGGTTTAGTAATGAAAAATTATTTTAAAGCGTCAATTAGTTCAGCTTTTCTCAAGCTGGAGTAGCCGGTAAGACCTTTTTCTTTTGCAAGGTCTTTAAGTTCAGCAACTGTCATTGAATTTAGATCTGTGGTTGCTTCTTCTTTTTTAGCAACTGCTTTTTTCTCTTCAGTTTTTTTGGCTGAAGTATCCTCTTTTTTAGCAGCTTTCTTCTTGGAAGAAGAACCGGAGGCAGAAATGCCTTCAATTTGAATTTGAGACATCACCTGGCGATGTCCGTTCAATTTTTGATAACCTTTGCGACGTTTTTTCTTAAACACTAATACTTTATCAGCTTTCACAGTGTCCAGAATAGTGGCGGAAACTTCTGCTCCTTCAACAACCGGAGTCCCAACATTCACATTTCCGTTCTCATCTTTTATCAGCAACACTTTATCAAATGTAAGCTTATTATCTTCGGCGTTTTGTTTGTCAACAAACAGCACGTCGTTTTCTGCTACTTTGTATTGGTGTCCGCCGATTTCAACTATAGCGTACATAATTGTTAATTTCTTTCTTTTGCGTTTAATTCAGAGCTTGAAAAGATAAGGGTTACTTCGTACAAAACAAAGCAAATATGTACTGATTAATTCAGAAACTTCACTTAAATTAAGGGAAAGCAAATTTATCGGAGATCATGAAAAAATTACCATCTTTACACGAACAAGCATTCAAATATAAAAATACCAAGAGACTACAGCATGACGGTGGCCGTGCCTGGATCAAAGATTCTCAGCTTCATGAGGCCAGAAAAGATGCAAACGGACGTTTTTTGACGATAGCAAATGAGCTAAAAGTACCGCTCAAGAAAACAACGATCTCTTCCGACAAAGACTTGCCGTCTCATCTTCCTGATAATTCACCATTACCCTAACAGGTATTTGGAAGGGGTGATTTAAGCCACTTTCGGCACAGCCCGTTGAAATCCTTGTCGGTTTACATGTCCAATGTATTTGCCAATTATGCGGACTTCTTCGAAAACGTCCGGCTCAATGAATATATCATCATATTCGGGATTGGCAGGTTCAAGTCTTAATCCATTATCGTCCCAATAGATCTTTTTAAGACTTGTTTCCCCATCATATAATACTGCGCCGATATCTCCATTTTTTACGTCTGTATCCATTAACAGAACGAAATCACCATCGTAGATACCTACATCCTTCATACTGAATCCTGTAACCCTCAGGGCAAACAGATCATCAAGATCAGGAAACAATGTATCCATTGTAATACTGCCAAGGTTGGCTTCAATGGCTTCCTGAAGAGAGCCTGCTGCAATTAGACCGCGAATTGGAATACCTTCGGTTTCTTCAGTTTCGCCAAGTAAGCTTTTTTTCTCAGCAGGAAGGTCATATTCTTCATCATCACGTTTCACTAAATAGCCTTTTTTAAGTAACGCCTGTATATTTTGGGTTACGCTGTTGGGCGATGCATACCCAAAATGGTCTGCGATCTCACGATAAGTTGGCCATACTTCATGTTCTTTTTTGTAGTCCACGATGTAGGTGAAAAATTCGTGCTGTTTACGTGTTAAATGTGCATTATCCATGGCAGTATCTATTTAATGTAAAATATATGTGTAATAAAAGGAGTTTGTGAATGAAGTTCAATAGTAAATGTGTAAAAGATATGTACAAGCTAATTATTGCCGGTACACTCTTATTAGTCGTTGTTTCCTGCAACAGAGAAACAGCCTATTCTAAATTACTTACGGATGAGTATCCCGAACTTTATACTTTTGTATTCGAACGAAATGCCGATTCCCTTTTATCATATACGGAACATTCCAATTCATTTATCAGACAACAAGCCTGGAGAGGGCTGATAAGTACCCGGGTGCAGAATATTGATGAGATGATCACCAAGGTTCAGTATGATAATTCAAGTCAGGCATGGACTGCTTTAAGTAACCAACAACTGAATGACGGACAACTCTCGCGATTACATGATCTGTGGGATACAAGGTCAATAATGAGAAATGGGATCAGTTTGGTTTTGGGAAAGCAGGGGAATCAAAGTTCGTTGGATTACCTGGTACGCAATTTTGAAGGATTCATGGACTCAAGTCATGAGTATGAAACCGCTTTGACTATTTCCAGGTTAATGATGAATTATGAGTTAAGAGAAACTACAAAGAGAAGTCTATTGAGATATGCGGCCGTCCTTGATGAACCGGATTTATTTCAGGCCTATTTTTACGGGATATACCGGTCCCGTTCAGGTGTTGAAAGTGATGAAATGAGAAACATACTCTGGGAAACCTATGAGTGGACTGCTCATTCGGCCATAAAGCAATATTCGGCAAGAATTCTGTTTAATACCGATTCAGAATGGTTCTTCAACCGCCTTGATATAGAACCTGTTGATACCATGAATCCCCAATTAGCTATCGAATTAGCCCAACATTCCGGTATGATTGATTGGAACGAGAAGCTTAGTGACTTCTACAGCAAGCTTCTTGAGCATAAGAACACAATGGTGAATGAAGCAGCTCTAAATGAAATTGAGAATCATTCAGAAAAACCGGGATCATTTGATAAAAAGATCATAGAAAAGATCATCAATAATGAAGAAAAAGAAGCGTCGATTCGGTTATCAGGTATTCAATCCCTGAGCAGCTCTTCCGAATTTCTGGAATTGGGTAGCTCACTTGCAGACGGTAATGAATATTTATCTGCAAAAAAATTGAACATCTATCAGCGGGAAATGGAAGCTGATGAATATCTGAGAGTCTTGGAAGACCATGTTTCTTCAGCGAATACCATTATTTCAGCACTATCTATACAAGCGTTATCCGGCTGGTGGTCCGATTTAGGCGAAGACCAAAAAAACGCTGAACAAATTGAGCGCATTCGATCATTACTATTTGATATTCTTGAGCGTCAGGATCCTGTGCTTACCTATCAAACCCTAAGGGTGTTTTCAACCACCGGCCTTCTTGAATCAGAAGACCTTGAAGAGTTTTTGAGTCTGGTTTCAGACTATGATCCGTTAAAGGATACAGAAGTATTTCAGGTGTTAGGAGATCTGCTTATGGAATATTTTAAGGAAGAGGGAAAAAGTGTAGTAACGGAGTTGGCTCAGAACGGCAATTATGAGTTGAATAATGCTTTCCGAGATCAGGGTTGGGAAGTTGACGTGCAGGAGCAACCCAAGGAATTCAGGGCTCCAAACTGGGAACGACTTGGGGCAATGGGATATGAACCTGTCTGGGTACTTGAAACTGAAAAAGGAGATATCAGAATCAAAATGGATGTTTTGGCAGCGCCTGCTACCATTTCGGGATTAGACAGTCTTACCCGGGCCGGTGCATTCGATAGCGTTGCGTTTCACCGTGTTGTGCCTAATTTCGTGATTCAGGGTGGGGATATTGATACCGGACTTGGTTGGGGCGGTCCGGACTACACCGTTCCTACCGAAGCTTCTGAGAAAGAGTATAGAAGAGGAATGGCAGGAATGGCAAGAACCAATATTGATACTGAAGGAAGTCAGTTTTTTGTTATGCACCAATGGAAGCCTCACTTAAATGCCGGATATACTATTATAGGAGAAGTAGTCGCGGGGATGGAGGTTGTGGACCGGATATTGTACGGGGACAAGGTTTTGAGAGGTTATTGGCTGGAAACTGAGTAGGGTGTTATTTTTCATCTGACATAGATGTTCTAATTGTGTAGGCAATTTTTACACACTTATGAACGATATTAAATAAACAAACCGTTATCTTGGAAGCGTTTCCAACAAAGAATTTTAAATACATAGCATTACTAAGATGGATACTGTTTTAGACCGAGAATTATCATTTGAGCTTACGGACGATCAAAAAATGATCCGTGACAGCGTTAAAGAATTTGTAGAACGTAACGTGGCACCTACCGTCATGGAGAGAGACAATACTAAAGAATTTCCGCACGAGATCGTAAAGCAGCTTGGGGATTTGGGCATGCTGGGAATTTATCATGAAGAACAATATGGCGGCGGTGGTTTTGATGTGGTCAGTTTCTGTCTCGTACTTGAAGAGATCGCACGTTGGGATGCTTCATTGGCGTTGACAGTAGCCTCACATACTTCACTTGGAACCGGACATATTGCTTTGGCCGGGAACCATGAACAGAAATTAAAATACATGCCTGAATTAACTTCAGGAGAAAAATTGGCAGCGTGGTGTTTAACAGAGCCCGGTTCAGGAAGTGACGCTTCAGGGATGAAAACAACCGCTATCAAAGATGGTGATAAATATATTTTGAACGGGTCCAAGATCTTCATTACTCAGGGCTCAGTGGGAGATACCTATGTAGTACTTGCCAAAACAGATCCGGAGCTAGGCACCAAAGGAATTTCAGCCTTTATTGTAGAACGCGAATGGGATGGGGTAAAACCAGGTCCGGGAATGCATAAACTGGGGATGAATTCTTCGGACACTACCGAAGTCGTTTTTGAGAATGTGGAAGTGCCGGTCGAAAATTTACTCGGAGATGAAGGAAAGGGATTTGTAGATACCATGAAGGTATTGGATGGTGGCCGTGTTGGTATTGCAGCTCTTTCAGTTGGGATAGCAAGGGGTGCACTGGAAGAATCCCTGAAATATTCCATGGAAAGGAAACAGTTTGGTACTGCAATCGGTAATTTTCAGTATATGGAAGGGAAAATGGTGGATATGGCAACTGAAATTGATGCGGCCCGATTACTCGTACTCAGGGCAGCCTGGCTCAAGGATAATGGAAAGCCTTACACTACCGAAGCCTCTATGGCTAAATTGTTTGCCTCTGAACTTTCTGTTCGGGCTGCACTCGATGCTATTCAAATTCACGGCGGTTACGGTTATACTAAGGAATATCACGTTGAAAGATTTTTACGAGATTCCAAGTTAATGACCATTGGTGAAGGAACTACTGAAGTACAGCGACTAATCATTGCACGAGAGCTAAAAAAGAATCTTGTGTAATTGATAATATATTTTATTGTTGGAAACCCGAAAGTCTGTAACTCATTGAGTTGCAGACTTTTTTATTATATCCGTTTTTTATTTATTTAGAATATTACAAGGTTCAGGAATGATGATGATTTTTAAAGAAGGATCATAAAGTAGCATACTTTTTCTGGTGCTTGTTTTTACAGAGGATGTATTTACTTGCGATTCCCTTGATCCATACTCATCTTAAAACAATAAAAGTTACATTTCAGGAATGAAGAAGATCAGATTCATCTGATAATTTCATTTCTCTCTTAATTCATTTTCCGTACTATTCATCAAAATAAATTCAGAAAATTAGTTTCAGTCATGGCAAAAAATCTATTTAATATCGACGATGCATATCTCTTTGAATCGGAATTAAATGAGGAAGACCGCCTCATTATGGAAACGGCTCGAGATTATGCGCAAAGCAAGCTCGAGCCCCGTGCACTAAAAGGAAATACCGAAGAATACTTTGATCAAAGTATAGCCCGTGAAATGGGAGAAATGGGATTACTTGGTGTTACGATTCTGGAAGAATACGGTGGATCAGAAGCAAGCTATACGGCTTATGGCTTGATCGCCAGGGAAGTGGAAAGAGTAGACTCAGGCTACCGATCGTTCATGAGTGTCCAATCGTCATTGGTGATGTACCCCATTTCAGAGTTTGGAACTGAAGAACAAAAGGAAAAATTTCTTCCCAAGCTTGCGAGCGGGGAAATGATAGGTTGCTTTGGATTGACTGAGCCTGACCATGGTTCTGATCCCGGTTCTATGGTTACCACGGCTGTTAAAACAGATGGCGGATGGAAATTGAACGGAGCCAAAATGTGGATCACCAATTCTCCTATTGCGGATCTTGCAGTAGTCTGGGCAAAGGCGAAAGAGGATCCTAAAGAAGAAGGGGTAATTCGTGGATTTCTGGTTGAGAAGGGAATGAAAGGTTTCTCGGCTCCTCATACCAAATACAAAATGAGTCTTCGTGCCTCCGAAACCGGAGAATTGGTTTTTGATGATGTATTTGTTCCGGATGAAAATGTATTTCCTGATATAAAAGGATTGAAAGGTCCGTTCATGTGCTTAAACTCAGCCCGATATGGAATTGCATGGGGAACTGTTGGAGCTGCTGAGTTTTGTTATCAAAGAGCACGTCAATACGTATTAGACCGAAAGCAGTTTGGCAAACCGTTGGCTGCAAATCAGTTGATACAGACCAAACTTGCAAATATGCTTACCGACATAACCGCGATGCAGATGTTGGTACTTCGACTTGGAAATCTAAAAGATGAGGGACGTGATCATCCTTCTATGACATCTCTTGCCAAACGAAACAACTGTGGAAAAGCCCTTGAGATCGCCAGGATATCTCGTGATATGCACGGTGGGAATGGTATTGTTGGTGAATACCGTGTGATACATCATGTTATGAACCTGGAGTCTGTTAATACCTATGAAGGCACCTATGATATTCACGGACTTATCTTAGGTCGTGAGATCACAGGTATACAGTCATTTACTCCTAAAGGGAATGATTAGTCGCTAAGTTGAGAATTTATTTACTGAAATTATCTTTTCATTCATTTACCTTGAGCAGGCACTTTCCATATAAGGATGCATGGATCTAAAAATTAAGCTTGAAGAAAATACAGAATTACTGATCGAGACCGTTTCTGAGGTCCCTGAGTCAAAATTTAATCTCAAGCCGAAAGAAGAAGACTGGTCGGTCGCTGATGTGGTCGAACATTTGTATCGCTCTGAATTCGGCATTCCAAAGTTGTTTCAGGGAGAGACTCAAAAGGAAATTGATCGCGCACCGGATGCTTTTGTAGAGAAAATGGAAAAGCGATTTTTGCAATCTGACCGAAAAATGAAAGCATCAGGTGTCATCCTTCCATCGGATGAAGAAAAATCAAAAGAGGAACTCATTGCAAAATTTCAACAGAACCGTAGAGCGGTCATTGAACTGATCGAAAAACTGGATACTGATGAATTATGCCTTTCTTTCGAACATCCATTGTTCGGATATTTAACGAGGCAGGAGTGGGCACATTTTAATATCATCCATACCCAGAGGCACCTGGGACAGATACAAAGAATTCTAACTCAGCTAAATTAAATGTGCCGGGTTGTTGAATAAATGAAAAGGACTATTTATCAAATGAAAAAGGCAGTTTATATTTTGTTGGCATTAAGCATGGTCCCCCTTCTCTCTATGGGGATAAATGCCCAGGATATAGTACGGGAGGAAGTAGTATTTATAAGTGGGGATAATGTTTTGAGTGGAACATTGGTACTCCCGGACTCAGCCGAGAATGTACCGGTAATTTTGTTCCTGGGAGGTATGTATGAATGGGGAGATTTTCACTCACAGCGGCAGAGCTTTATAGAAGAAAACCTGGAAGCTATATTCCCGGAAGCAGGCGTAGGAGTTTTTTATTATGATCCCAGAGGCGTTGGTGACTCTGAAGGAAGATGGGGCAGAGCTACTTTAAATGATTTTGCTGATGATGCCTTGGCGGCTATATCATTTTTGCAGCAACGAAAAGAAGTAGATTCTGAAAGGATCGGGATCGTGGGGCATGGCGAAGATGGATGGGTTGCACAGATTGTGGCAGCAACAGCTCCTCAGGAAGTTAAATTTATGGCTTCATTGGCAGGGCCCACTTTTGATGCAACCAGGCAGCTCATTAATGAATATCACAGTGAATATGTTTGTAACGGTGAAGATAGTACAGCCGCTTACAATAAAGCGGTTCAAAAAGCACAATCTCATCAAAACTGGGTGTCCATGATTGCCATAACGAAACGATGGCGCCATATGAGGATGAAAATGGATCATGAATCTGCTAAGTATCTTAAGGACATAACGATTCCGGCATTATTTGTTTTTGGAGAGAATGACGGACAGGTATATCCATCGTGGGCTTTGGAGGAAATGAATGAAGTGTTTCCTGATTCACTCCCATCAAATTTCAGCACCTTCAGTATTGCCGGGGCTAACCACTATTTTCATGTAGTATCTCCATGTTATAATTATGAGGATGACAGTGAGACGATTAGAAAAAACTTTTCTTTTAGGTTTAAGGAAGTTCTTCGGGAATGGATCTTTGAACATTTATAAACTAAAGCCATATTAACTCGCGTATTCTTATCTCAAAGTGTTAAATTAGTGACACGGTAAAAGCTATTGTAAATATTAAAAGTGATAATTTTACTAAATGGATCCTATAAAGTTTTCAGTAATTGGGTTTGGACGGATCGGGAAGAGACATGCTAAGATCATTCATGAATTTGAACACAGTTCATTGCAGTCTGTTACCGATATAGATTCAGATCAATTTTCGGCGATCGGTGAGTTAATGATCGAAGGCCACACCTATAGTTCACTTCAGGATTTTATAGCTAAGGATAAGAACACAAGTGATGTGGTATCAATTTGTACTCCCAATGGTTTTCATACCGAGTACGCAGTAAAATTGTTAAATGCCGGCTATCATGTAGTGATCGAAAAACCAATGGGGTTGTCCAAAGAATCCTGTTTAGAAGTGATAGGAGCACAGGAAGCCACTGGAAACAGGGTTTTTGTAGTTAAGCAAAACAGATACAGTCCCCCATCCGAATGGATGAAGAAAGTAATTACAGAAGGATTGATCGGGGATGTATTGATGGTACAGGTAAATTGCTACTGGAACAGAGACGAAAGGTACTATAAGGACAGCACCTGGCGGGGAACCAATGACCTGGATGGAGGTGCTTTATTCACACAATTCAGTCATTTTGTTGACCTGATGTATTGGGTATTCGGTGATATAAAAAATCCAACATCAACCATCAAAAATTTTACCCATCCAAATCTGGTTGATTTTGATGACTCAGGTTTTGCACAGTTTGAATTTTTGAATGGGGGAATAGGGAGTATTAATTATTCTATTTCATGCTGGGATAAGAACATGGAAAGCAGTATTACTGTGATCGGTTCCAAAGGCAGTTTTAAAGTAGGGGGGCAGTATATGAATGAAGTGGAATACTGCCATATCCAAAATTATGAAATGCCGACGCTGCCACAGACAAACCCACCGAATGATTACGGGCCATTTAAGGGAAGTGCTGCCAATCATCATTATGTGATAGAAAATATCGTGGAAACGTTAAACGGAATAAGCGAGCCTACAGCAAATGCTTTTGAGGGAATGAAAGTGGTGAGCATTATTGAACAGATCTACAATGCAGCCAAAAAGTAGTTTTAGAGGCCACTTCTTTTTATCCTTCATTCATAAAAAATTTATTTAAACGTAGAACTATGTCCATACCTTTACTTGACCTTAACCGGCAGTATGATACGATAAAGGAAGAAATTCGGGATGTCATTGATGAGGTCCTTGAAAGTCAGTATTTCATAATGGGAGATAACGTTGAGCAGTTCGAGGGTGAGGCAGGTACATATTGCGAAACCAAACATGCTTATGGTTGTGCTTCCGGTTCAGATGCACTTTTACTCGCCTTAATGGCAATGGATATTAATCCCGGTGATTATGTTATCACAAGTCCGTTCACATTTTTTGCTACGGCAGGAGCAATTTCAAGATTGAACGCCATTCCAGTTTTCCTGGATATTGAAAAAGATTCCTATAATCTCGACCCGAAACAGGTTGAGTTATTTTTGAAAAAAGAGCATCCGGTATATAAGAAACTGGATCCCGATCCGGAAAGAATTAAAGCTGTAATCCCTGTTCACTTATATGGCCAAATGGCGGACATGGACCCGATCATGGAGATCGCCAATGAACACGGCTTGAAAGTGATAGAAGATGCAGCCCAGGCCATTGGAGCAACTTACAAAGGTCAAAAGGCTGGAAGCATGGGAGATTTTGGATGCTTTAGCTTCTTCCCAAGTAAAAATCTTGGAGCCTATGGTGATGCGGGATTGATCACCGTGAAAGATCCGATCTTGGCAGAAAAAACGGACATTCTGCGACTTCACGGTGCAAAACCCAAATATCACCACAGCATAGTTGGGATAAACAGCCGACTTGATTCCATTCAGGCCGCTATACTATCGGTTAAGCTCAGGTATCTGGATGAATGGTCCGAAAAACGAAAAGAAATTGCTCACACATATAATGAGCTTTTCAGAAAAGCCGGAATAGTTGGGGATCTGAACCAATGCAAAGATGGTTGTTCAGAAAATTGTGGTTTGGAGACCAATTCGATCATCACTCCAACCGAAACTACCGGCGCTTCTGATCGGAGTGGAAGACATATTTATCATCAATATACCATCAGAACAAAGAAAAGAGATGCCCTGGCCAGGGTTTTGAATGCTGAGAATATTGGGCATTCCGTTTACTATCCCGTTCCGCTCCATGAACAAGAATGTTTTTCCTACTTAGGATATAAAGCTTCGGATTGTCCCAATGCTCATTGTGCAAGCCGTCAGGTAATTTCATTACCCATCTATCCTGAACTAAAGGAGGCAGAAATCCAAAAAGTGGCAGATACAGTAATTTCAGTACATACTTCTTAATTTTCGGAAGTCTGATAACTTTATAATTTATTACTGCAACTAAGGCACTGAAATCTCTATTTTAGAAGCAATATTAAACGATAGAATATGATCTGGGAAAACTCTTTATATCTTTGGTT
This sequence comes from Gracilimonas halophila, assembly GCF_042684365.1. Taxonomy (NCBI): domain Bacteria; kingdom Pseudomonadati; phylum Balneolota; class Balneolia; order Balneolales; family Balneolaceae; genus Gracilimonas; species Gracilimonas halophila. Next base: position 245,901 of record NZ_JBHULI010000022.1, read on the forward strand.
GCTTGCATTTATTCCTGCAGCCGTTGTGTTGCTTTGGTGGCGAAGCTATCAGGCCAGGGCCATACAGGAAAAATATTTCAGTCCTGAGCTTTTTAAATCTTTGAGAAAAGGATTTTGGCCTCTGGGGAAGCGGCTTAAAAATATTTTTATGTTAACCGGTCTCTTTTTTTTGACGGTTGCTTTAGCAGGACCAAAGATCGGAACCGAAGTTCGGGAAATTAAGCGTCAGGGTGTTGATATGCTTGTGGCATTGGATCTTTCTGCCAGCATGAATGCAGAAGATGTACGTCCCAGCCGGCTTGAAAAAGCGAAATTTGAAATTAACAGGCTGATCGAACGGCTTCAGGGTGATCGTGTCGGTTTGGTTGTATTTACCGGAGAGCCGTATGTACAAAGCCCCATGACTCTCGATTATTCTGCCTTACGTCTTTTTCTTGATATAGCAGATACCGAGCAGATGCCAAGTTCTGCCACTGACTTTAAATCAGCTATGGAAACTGCCCTGGGGGCATTTCAGGCTCTTGAGGATAATGACAGTGATGCAGCAAAAGTCTTGCTTATTATTTCTGATGGGGAAGATCATGGACAGTCATATAATGAAGCTCTCAATGAACTTATAGAGGAAAACATATTGGTTTATACCCTTGGAGTTGGTACCAATGAAGGAACTACCATTCCTTTGTATGAAGAAGGGACAGATAGATTAGTAGGTTACAAGCGTGATAATAACGGTCAGGTAGTAACAACAAAATTGCAAAGTCAGACTTTGAGGAATATTGCCAGAACTGCTGATGGGGAATACTATTCCATTGAAAGGGGAAATGAAGGCATCGATGCTTTTTTAGCCCGTATGGACGAACTTGAGAAAGGAGAATTCGCCAGTCAGGAGTATGCCGACTATAAAAATCAGTATCAATGGATGGGGGTGTTGGCACTTTTGTTTATTGTAGGTTCCGTGATGATCCCATCCTATTCAATCCGAAAGGCTTGATCACCCGATCACATTTTAAAAATCATTCACTTTTAATAATTAATTAATGTCAGATAAAGAACAACGCTTTAAAGAGGTAGAAGAAAACCTGATCGAGCAAGGATTTAAGATCAAAGAACAAGACCTTGAGCGGCCATGGGGAGGCTTTTTTGTGATTGAAGAAGATCAGTCGAAAGAATTTATTCAGGCTTATTTTGATGATGTTGACATAAATGAGATCAATATATCAGGAAGACTAAGCCCGAAGATCCTGTTAGTTGAACCCGGAAAAAGACTTTCATGGCAATATCACCATCGTCGTGCCGAGATCTGGCAGATCATTGATGGCCCCGTTGGTGTAGTCAAGAGTATCAGCGATGAGCAAAAACCAATAAAAGAGTACAAGAAAGGAGAGAAGGTGATCCTTAAACAGGGAGAGCGGCACCGGCTTGTTGGATTGGAAAACTGGGGGGTAGTAGCTGAAATATGGCAGCATGTATATTCTGATCATCTTTCGAACGAAAAAGACATTGTTCGCCTTGAAGATGATTTTGGACGTTAGTACCCGTTCCAGTTAACTTCTATCTTTTTAAGAATTTATAGTATAGCATTCTATGATCAAGTTATTTATCACAGATCTGGACGGTTGTGTAGCCCACCCTTTTCTGAGTCCCGATTGGGAAGCTTTGTCACGCATTAAAACATTGAACATTAAAAGTAAGGATGATGCTCAGATTCCTGCATTGACGATCTGTTCAGGAAGACCGTTTCCATATGTAGAAGCTGTTGGACAGTGGCTTGATGTAGATCTTCCGATGCTTTTTGAAAGTGGGGGCGGGATGTATGATATACAAACCAACGAGATCACCTGGAATCCCCAATTCGGTGATGAAGCAAAAAAAGCGGTTACTGAGATAAAAGAGTGGCTTGAGAAAACACTCATCAAGAATTATAAAGGAACCTACCCTGAGTTCGCAAAATATACAGATGCAGGTTTGGTGAATCCCGATTCAGCTAAAATTGCATTGATGCATGAGGAAGTTCTGAATCATGTAAATGGGAACTATCCCATGTTTGAAGTACATGCTACGGATGTTTCTGTTAATATAATCCTCAAGAAAGCCAACAAAGGAGAGGGTATTCGTTTCTTATGTGAGAAGCTGAAGATGGATTTGGAAGAAGTGGCATACATTGGGGATAGCAGTGGAGACATCCCCGGCTTACAGATCGTTGGCAGATCATTTGCGCCAAGTAATGCCAAGCATTTTGTGAAAGATGTGGTTGATAATGTAACTCAAAAAACTGCAACCGAAGGCGTTTTGGAAGCCTATGAGTTTTTAATTCAGCAGAACAAAGAGCAGTAAATCGCAGATGTTATAAAACACTGAAGGGTACGGTTCCTCTGGATTAACAAAAAGATTCAGTTTGAATATTACTGAATTTCTCTCTTTTGAAGCTGCTTCAATAGCTCAAAATAATTTTCGATCAGCCGTTGATAATCAGGAGAATACTTGGTGAAATTGGGATCATTGAGCCGATTTTGGATTTCTTTTTCAAGTTCCTCAAGTGTTAGTTCCGGGGGAGTTGCCCGGTTAAATTGATCAGGATTAGAACCTTCTCTTTCATCTTCTTCCCCTTGCTCTTGCATGGCCTGTTCAGCTTCGAGCATTCGGGATAATATATTTTGTTGTCGTTCTATCAGCGTTGGGTCAGCTGCTCCACCACGGAGGTCATTGATGGTATCTTCCATATCTTCGATCATACGCTGGATTTCACTTCCAAGCCTGTCGCCGTCTAACTCACCGCTCTGCTGAAGTTCCTGAAGCTGTTTTCGGATCTCATTTTGCTGCCTGGCGATCTGATCCAATCTTTCCATTTGATCCTGGGACAATCGTTCTCCCTGCATGTCATTGATCATTTCCTGGAGCATTTTATTCAGTTGTTGCTGGTTCTCTCCGGATTGCTGCATCTGTTCTATCATCTGCTGCATCGACATACCACTTCCGCCTGACCCTCCTCCCTCTGAATTTTGGAGCTCTTCAAGTAAATTGGCAACCATAAATGAAATATCATTGATACCGCCCAATGCCTGTCGTGACGCTACAGAAGATTGCTCCCGGTTACGTTCTGACATTTGTTCCAATGAACGTTGAAGTCTTTCCTGTACCTCAAGTTTCTTTTTGTTGATCTCATTGGAAAACTGTGGAATTTCCGTAGATAGTTGAAACAGGGAGTCAGAGATAGAACTAAAGATACCTTCAACATTGCTTTGATTCCGGGCATAGGTAACAAAAGCCTGACTTCTGTTTTCTGTATTAGAAGCCAGTGTTGTTAGATTTTCTTGTTCAAGGGAGATGTTAAGCAGAGAATAAAGCACATACTGAAGGCCGGCTATATTAAGCTGCATTTGGTTTTGCCCCATTTGGGACATCATTTCTTTCGTTTGCTCCGCAAGTTGCTGATATTTTTGCTGGCGACCCTGAGAACTAGATTCACCCTGTCCTGAAGAATCCTGTTCATTTTCATTACCCTGCTCGTTCTCTTCTTTTGATTCGTCTGGGTTACTTATCTCTTCTTCAATTTCTTCGGAGAGTTCATCAAGCTCTTCTTTTGTTTCCTCTTGAAAATCACCTATTTCTTGTTCGTTCTTAGAAGAAGTATTCTCTGAAAGTGATTCGATCTTTTGCTTCAGATCTTCATTTTCTTCAAGAGTTTTCTGAAGCTGCTCATTTTTAGCCTGATCCGTTTTATCTGCTTCCTGGGAATCTCTTTCCCCTTCCCGGCGGGCCATATCCTCAAAAGATCTGGCAAGCTTGTCGAGATCAGAATTTAGTTTTATTTGTTTGAACAACTCAATGGTTCTCTCCAGGCGTTCTTTATAAAGTTCTTCGTTAAACTCCAGGTTCTGCATGGCTTGCCGCATCTGCTCGGGTGTCATCTGCTCAAACTGCTCCTGAAGTTTCTCCAAAGCCTCCCGGTAAGCAGGATCGTCGATCTCCTCCAAAAGTTTCTGGAGTTCTTCATAGGCCTTTTGAGTTTCTTCTGAAAGCATATTGTCTTCACTCAGCTCATTCTTCAACTCCTCGAATTTTTCATTGAGCTCATCGATCCTGCTTTGTACTTCTTCTTGTTGTTTCTGAACTTGTTCTAACTCCCTTTTTTCTTCATATCCCGGATTTTCAGGATTATCCTTCATTTGCTCTTTAAAGCGTTCATATTGTTCCCTTGTTTGCTCAAAAGCTTCCGAGATATCACTCAGATCCGTTTCAACTTCATCTTCTTTTTTATCGATGTCATCAAAATATTCCACCAGTGAGGGAACCTCCAGGGTAATGATCCTGGAATCGGAGGATTTATAGCCATTGTATCCGTCATTGTCCTGAACAGTGACCCAAAAGGTGAGTATATCCTGAGGACTTAATTCAAATTCAGCAAGATCCCATACATAAGAATTCAGGTTACCTTGAGTTGGCGGTTCAAAGGAAATACTGCCTGTAATTGGTTCTTCGACATATGCTCTCCTTAACTCGTAGTTGAGTGATGCACCGGTTAGCCCAAAGTCATCTGACGCTCTGTATAGAATATCGATGTCGGAAGGGTTGACCTCCCGAATGTTATTCTCAGGTTCTATGATCTCTGCCAACGGGTACTCATCGTTTTGAGGAGATATCACGATCTGAAATGGGTTGCGGTTGGTAAGCCCATTCTCATCTTCAATGTAAAAACGCAAAGTATCGTCTTCAGTTACTTCAAGATCGTAAATGAAAGTACTGTCTGTTTGAACCGGCAGTCCTGAAGAGTTTTTTTTGGTGTATAACTGCAGGGATGTGACTGCTTTATTCATGGTACCTGAAAGTTCCAATCTAGAACCTTCATATGCGCGGATCTGTGATATGGGGTAAGTGTTGACGGTTGAGTCAAGCCCGGTATAATCAGGTGGGATCACCGTTGCCCTAAGTTCAGAAAAACGAGGACGAAGTTGTACATCTGCATTGTAGGTTTGGCTTTGATAGCCATCCATCTCAACATAATATTGGAGGTCATTATTTAGGTCTTGGGTGATAGAGCTGAATGTTGAACCCGAAACTTCCATTGCCCTTGTTCGGTACTCTTCCTCTACCGAAGTCTTGATTTTCAATTCCACTTCGTCAGGTATCAGATCTCCCTCAAAATCAATAGTCACTTCAAAAGGACTTCCCTGTTCCTGCGTTACGTTCCCGGGAGATATGGTGAAACTATATGGATTGGGCTTCTCAAAAGTTTTCCAAAATGAAAAAGTACGGAAGGTAGCATCACTAAAGTTGAATGATGTCGCAACAAATACCACTAGTACAGCAATATTCAGGTTCATCAACCGCTTGTATGCCGTATAATTCTGAGAAGAACGTATGTGATCATCGAGTGAATCAGAAAGTCTTTCAGAATCGATCTTACTTAAATTCTGGAAGATCGCGGCATCAATAAGAGCGCGGTTTCCTTCTCCTGACTTTTCAAGATCAAGGGTATCTTTGAGTTCAGGGAGCTTGCTTTTTCGGCTGAACTCACGATAAAAATGGGTAAAGGATTCCGACCCAGCATTTTTATAGCCTTTCCAAAAAGTCACTACGGAAGATATCAGTACTGACAGAATCAGAATCAGTTTGGTTGGGATGGATAAGTAAACAACATGTTCGGCAATGATCAAAGCCGTAAATCCGGCAAAGAGGATAAGGAAAGACCGGAGCAATAGAATACCCTTCCTTTTCGAAACGAGGGAACTGAAGGCAGAATGCAAGTGCTTCTGAACTTCTTGGGTTGAGTTATGTATTCCGGAATTTTCCATAGATCACAATAAGGAAGATGTGGCTGTTATAAAACTTAGATACCACTTATTTATTACTCATTAAAGGTCATTCAGGCTGAACTTTTTGGAGACTGAAAAACGATGGTTTTCATACTCAACTCGGATCATTTCGTGATCAGCATCATGCTCCAGGTACAGGTTCCACTTTTTATCGGCTGCTTCTTTCAGAAACGCATCTTTTTCATCTAACGTTTGTACCGGATACATATCGTAACCCATAACCCAGGGCAGGGGAACGTGTACATGTGTTGGGAGCAGGTCTGCAACAAAGACCATGGTTTTTCCATCCGCTTCTATCTTTGGTAGCTGTTGTCCGATAGTATGTCCGTTTACGCTGATGGCTGAAAGTCCCGGTTCATATTCATGATCTTCCTCTACTAAATTCAGATTACCGGAATCCTTGATGGGATCTATGTTTTCCGGAAAGAAACTCGCTTTCTCCCGGGCGTTAGGATCATTCGCATTTTCCCAATGACTGCCTACCACATGGTATGCAGCTTTTGGGAAGGTGAGTTCAAGTTCATCATTGTCGTTATAAAAACTGGTTCCTCCGCAATGGTCAAAATGCAGATGAGTGAAGATGACATCAGTTACATCCTCAAACCTGAATCCATGTTCAGCGAATGAATGTTCAAGATTCTTTGAGCTTTGATCGAGCTGGTATATACCCTGCATCTTTTCATTGAACTTGGAGCCGGCTCCATTATCTATCAGATACAGTTTTCCGGTATTGTTTGATTTGATAAGCAGGCATCTCATGGTCATAGGGATCCTGTTCTTTTCATCAGCGGGGAGGCTTCTCGACCATAGTGTTTTTGGCACTACACCGAACATGGCCCCTCCATCAAGGCGGAAGTCTCCGGTTTCAATGGTAAATAATTCAAAAGGTCCTAAGGTTGTTTTTGATAAGCTCATACACGATAAATTTGGTTCACTTAGAATATAACAATCAGCAGACAGGATTCAGAACAGAGGGTATTAAAAGGCATAAAAAAAGCCCCTCAACAATGAGGGGCTTTGATATAAAAACTGTTATTTGGCTGAGATCAGAACGATGGAACTACATCATTACGATACATGGTATCAAGTAATGTAATGGAGATCATCAGGAGAAAGAAGATGACAGCCATGATCAATAGCATTGCATTAAATTTAACATCCCAGTATAGATTCATGAAGAATGCTGCTACTAAAAATGCTTTCACTAAAGCAATGGATATAGCGGTGACCACATCAAAAGGAGGGGGAATCGCAACAAATTTTGCGACTACCACCGTAATGATGGTCAGTATCAATAATGCGGTTCCAACGGCCCAAAGCTGGCCTGCTGTAGAAATATGATGTTCGTGATTATGTGCGCTCATAGTCTAAAATCGTTTAGGATAAATTGGGTCATTCAATGAGGTAAAGTAGCGGAAAGAGGAAGATCCAGATAAGGTCAACCAAGTGCCAGTAAAGGCCTGTGATCTCAACAGGGGTATAGTATTCGCTGCTGAATTCTCCTTTCTTTGCTCTCAGATAGATCCAGTATATAAGTCCGATACCTATCAGAACGTGCAAAGCGTGAACTCCGGTCAGCATATAATAAATACTGAAGAATATAGCTGCCTGAGGGTGGTCAAGCCCCTCATAGGTATAATACTCACCCGGGAAAATACCAAGCTCAAACTTATGAGCATATTCAAATCCCTTAATGACCATGAAAACTATGGCGAGTCCAATGGTAATTAGCAGGTTGATCTTCAAGCCTTTCATTTGATCTTTTTGGGCAGATCGAATGGCCATAGCTACTGTTAAACTACTACCGATTAGGACTACAGTATTTACTGCTCCCCAAAAGGTGTTAAGCTCAAGTGCAGCCATTTGGAATAGTTCCGGATACCATGCCCTATAGACGATATAGGCACAAAATAATCCGCCAAAAAATAAGATTTCGTTTACTAAGAACACCCACATACCCAATTTTGCGGTATCAAATTGCTGATCGGAATCAACAAAATGATGATGCACATGCGTAGGGTGTGAAGTCGAATGATTCGCCATTTACTTCCCGAGTTGTGTTTTGTTGGTTTGCATTTTTTTGATCTCTACTCTTCTTCGAGCTTTAATTCTATCAGTGATCATTACCTTCATTAGCCAAGCCAAGCTGGAATTCTTCCATAGGCTTGTGATAATCATAAGGACCATTAATGATCACCGGAGTGTGATCGAAGTTGTGGAAATCAGGCGGTGAAGTTGCCTGCCATTCCAAACCACGGCTTCCCCACGGGTTAGAACCGGCTTTTTCACCACTCATTAATGATTTTGCTAAGTAGTAAGCGATCAGTAGGAATCCTACTCCAAGTATATAAGAACCTATAGTTGAAGTTTGGTGGAATATGGTAAACTGATCGATGTAGTTATAATATCGACGCGGCATTCCCTGCGATCCCATAATAAACTGAGGAAGGAAGGTTGTGTTAAAGCCGATAAAAATTAAAGCAGCTCCAATCTTAGCCTGAAATTCGTTGTACATCTTGCCTGTCATTTTTGGCCACCAGTAGTGGAGTCCGGCAAGGAAGGCGATGAGGGTACCTCCCATCATCACATAGTGAAAGTGAGCTACCACATAGTACGTATCATGAAGGTGAATATCGGCTGAAAGGGCTCCAAGCATGATCCCCGTAAAACCTCCGATGGAGAATATGAACAGGAAGCTGAACACATAGATCATCGGTGTCTTCATTTCAATAGAGCCTTTATACAATGTTGCCACCCAGTTCAGGATCTTGATACCGGTAGGAATTCCCACTAAGAACGTGAGGAACGAAAACACAGTGGTTGCTACGGCAGACTGTCCTGAGGTAAACATATGGTGTCCCCATACCAGGAAGCCAATAAAAGCAATGGCTAATGATGAAAGTGCGATAGCCCAGTATCCAAAAATGTGTTTTTTGGAGAAAGTGGTGATCACTTCAGAGATAATTCCAAAAGCTGGTACGATCATAATATATACCGCCGGGTGGGAATAGAACCAAAAGAAGTGCTGAAATAAAACCGGGTCACCGCCAAGGGCAGGATCAAAAATTCCTATCCCAAGAAAACGCTCCATTGTAAGCAGTAACAATGTGATTGCAAGCACAGGCGTTGCTAAAACCTGAATAATACTTGTGGCGTATAATGCCCATAAGTTCAGAGGTAGTTTACCCCAAGTAATACCGGGAGCCCGTAACTTGTGAATGGTAGCAATGAAGTTGGTACCGGTTAAAATGGATGAAAATCCAAGTATAAAGACCCCTAAGGTAACCCAAATCACACTGGATGAGGATTCGGTACTGTAAGGGGTGTAGAAGGTCCAGCCGGTATCCAATCCATTATTTGCAAGAGCTATGAATGTAAAGATCGCTCCGATCACATAGATATAAAAACTGGCAAGGTTAAGCCTCGGAAACGCAACATCCTTTGCTCCAAGTTGCATAGGCAGCACAAAGTTTCCAAGTGCGGCAGGGATAGAAGGGATCAACACGAAGAATACCATAATAGCTCCGTGCAGCGTAAAGAACTGATTGTATGTATCCGCTTCGATGAATGTTTTTGCCGGAGTTAAAAGCTCAGTTCTCAGAAGAAGAGCTAAGATACCTCCCAATAAGAAAAAGAACGTAACGGAACCCAGATACATGAGTCCGATCTTTTTGTGATCAACGGTGGTCATCCAGGCCCAAAGCCCTTTCTCATCCGTTAGATACGTGTTTTTGGGATCTTCGGACGGCTTAAACCGTTTTACCTTTAATGTCTTTTTAGTGCCGGTAGATGCCGGTGTTACTTCAGCTGTTGACATATTAATCTTCTAAAGTTTTAATGTATTCAATAATATCGGAGATGTCTTCGTCGCTTAGGCGACCCTCATAGCTAACCATCTGATTCTGATATCCTTCAACAATTTTTGCTCCGGGATCCAAAATAGATTCTCTGATGTAGTTTTCATCAGCAGTAAGAGTGGTTCCATCGGTCATTGTTTCTTCACGGCCAAATAGTCCCTGGAAAGTAGGACCGATCTTTGCTGAGCCATCTACAGAATGACAAGTGACACATCCTTGAAGTGTAACGAGATTTTCACCTCTTTCAACGGGAGTTCCGCCTCCTCCTGTATTTTGCTCAGCTAACCAGTTCTCAAAATCCTCTTGAGTGTGAACAACTACAGTAGCTAACATATCAGAGTGGGAAGTTCCGCAATATTCAGTACAAAAAACCTGAGACTCGCCTTCTTCCTCTGCCTGAAACCATACGGTGGTATAGCGGTTAGGGAGTACATCCTGCTTGATACGGTAGTCCGGTACAAAGAAGGAGTGCAATACATCCTGAGACTGCATCACTAATTTAACGGGACGCCCTGCGGGTACATGAACTTCATTTCCAACCTGAGCTCCATTTTCATAGCTGAAGGTCCATCCCCACTTGTAGGCAGAAACCTGTATCTCATAAGCGTTATCCGGCGGGGTTTGGAGGTTTAACCATCCTTTGTATCCCCATCCAAATACGATGAATACCAAAAGAAGAGGTATTACCGACCAGGTGATCTCGAGCTTATTGTCGTGGGTGATTAGTGGTGTTTCGTCGTCTTCTGACTTGCGCTTATATTTGATCGCAAAATAGATCATTGCGATCGTTACACCGGCAAGAATAATGAAGCTTGCGATGTGGATGAAAGCCATCAACGCATCGGTACTTGCTCCTGTCATTGGAGATTTAAGCTCCGGGAGCATAAAATCGAATAAACTGCCCATTAGTTAAATTCAGTTTTTGAGGTTTGTTTTTTGCGTTTTTCGCGAAGCCAAAGCGAGCCTAAGAATATACCGAGAATTATCAGTGTAGCCAAGCCACCAAGCTTCATAATATTAATTGCTACCGGTGTATAACTACCGGAATCAGGATCATATTGGTAACAGTACATAACAACTTTGTCTATGGTGTTGCCAATCTTTCCATCTGCGGCCTCGTACAGAGCGCTGCGAACATTAAATTCATCATAGGAGATGCCGTACAAATAACGGGTTATCTTCCCATCAGGACTCAGGAGCATTATTGCCGCACTGTGGGCATATTCTCCGGTTCCTTCAATTTCTTTGTATCGAAACCCAACGGCTTCAACAACCTTATCGATCTGACTTTTATTACCGGTCAAAAAATACCAGCCATTTCTCGTGGTCGAGTCCATTTGGCTGAGATAATTTTTTTTCGACCTTGCAGCCAGTTCAGCATCTTCCTCAGGATCAATACTGATCGATAAAACAATAAAATCTTTTCCAGGTTTCCACTGGAGTTCTTCAACTACATTTATGGTTCCGTCCAGAACCAACCCACATAACATAGGACATTCGTAGTATAAAGGGTTCAATAAAACAGGCTTTCCTTCTTCAAGCAGATCACCTAAAAGTACACTATCTCCGTTCGAAGTTGCAAATTTGGCATCCAAAGGGATATAATCTCCCAAATGTTCATCTACGCCAAGATTTTGCAGCGCGTCCGGTTGTTCACGATTTAGCTGCGCTTGAGCAGCCTGTGAAGTCAGAAACACTGCAAGCAGCATATGTGCTAACAGTGTAAAACGTCTCATGATTATGTTAGTCTATGGCTATTCTGCTAATAGCACTGTCAATAGGAATTCTGTAAATACCTTCTTCGAGGTCAACTACACCAAAACTGTTTAACTCTTCTTCCTGTTCAGCTGTCAAAGCACTGAAATCAGAATACGTTACTCTTGAAGAGGCTTCTTTCTGTGCTTCAAACAAGCTGTACTGGGAAAAATAAACCAATCCGATAACAAAAATTATAACAAGAGAAGCTCCCAACGTAGACCAGAAAATGAGTTTACCGTAATTCATGTTATCACTCATCACTCCGTGAGAAACAGCTGCAGCAAACTCCTCATCTTCCGTGGTGATGTCAACATCTTCCACTTCGCTTCCGTCATCAACAGGGGCTTGTTCGGCTCCAAATAAACTTGCAGCGTCCTGATTTAATTGTGCTGCCCATGAGATCACCTCTTCTTCAGACAGGTCATGCTTTTCAGCGATCTGCTGAATTACAGAACGACTCTGTGAAACGGCTTCGAGTGCTACTTTAGCTTTAAATTCTGAACTATACTTTTCTGACATCGGTAATTCGATTATTGGTGATACGATTTAGAGAGACAGTCATCCAGTTTTGGATCATTTTTAGGAATCATATCATGCTTCTTAAGCGTGTGGAAGAACAGTCCAAAGAACAAGCCTCCCAAGCCAATGAAAGCGGTAATATCCATCCAACTAAAGATGATACCATGGTCTGATAAGACCGGCATTGCTATCCAATAAATTTCTGCAAAGTGAATGATGAGTACTAAGATCGAAACACCGGTTAGAACGGTTCTGTTCTTTTTGGCTTCACGATTCAGCAAGATCAAAAATGGAACTGCAAAACGGAAGATCAATAAGCTGTAGGCTATGAACTCCCATCCGCCTTCCAGTCTGTGGAAATACCATAGTGTTTCCTCCGGAAGGTTGGCATAATAAATAAGTAAAAACTGACTAAAAGCGATATATGCGTAAAAAACAGTGAAAGCAAAAAACCAGGCGCCCAGGTCATAAATGTGCACCTGACGGATAGTATTGGTGAACATTCCTTTTCGTTGCATATAAAATACGAGCAAGATCATTACAGGCCAGAATGCCTGGAAGCTGATTGCAAAGAAATACACTCCGAACATGGTGGAGAACCAGTGAGGATCAAGCGACATCAACCAGTCGAAACTTGCAAAGGCTACAGTAAGTGCGAAAAGCGGAATTCCCGGTGCACTCACTTTTCGAAGGAGGGAGGTTAAACCCCAGTCTCCGGTTTTATCCATTTCAACAGATACTTTATGAAGCTTATAGCCCAAATATCCCCAGATCACAAAATATATAACCTGACGAATGATGAAAAAGGTTGAGTTAAGATATGCAGATTTACCTGCTACGATCTTGTCATAATCAGCACTTCCATAATCAAGCAGTTCCGGGTGACTCCAGTGGTACAGGTTATGGATACCAAGCAGGATCGGAAGGATAAAGATAGCCCATATCCACAAGTTTGAAGAAAAAGTTTCTGCAATTCGTCTGAATACAACTCCCCAGCTTGAACGGGTAATATGGTGTAACATCACCATGATCAAAGCCGCCAATGCAATTCCGGTAAAAAAGGTAAAGCTGACTAAGTAAGAGAAGAAAAACTGGTCGGCATCAAAGAAGTAACCGATGATAGTGGCAATAAGGCCAACGGCACCGATCCCAAATAAAGCACGAGGAACTTTGCTGTCGGCTGGAAATTGTAAAGAATCTGTTATAGTAGGCTTATGACTCATTGTGTAAGTGAATTAAGCAAAGTTCTTAGTTTTCGAGATTTTTGATGTACAGGATAATGGATTCGATCTCAACATCTGAGAGGTAACTGTAAGAAGCCATCACGCCCTGAGCATAATCAACAGGTTTTTTAGCATTAGGCTGCACAATAGACTCACGAATGTAGTCTTCATCTTTTGTTACCGTAATAGTTTCACCGGCTTCGGTGATCACTTCACCTTCGCTTCCGAATAATCCGGCCCAGGTTGGCCCGATCCCGCCTGCAGAACCATCTTCATTATGACAAGTTCCGCATGCATTGGCAGTGATAGCCTCTTGCCCTAAGGCAATAGTAGGCTCCTGGCCTTCTGAACTTGCTTCCCGGGCTGCCGCAATAGAATCAGCTTTAGCTTGTTCCGCAGCAGCTTGTGAATTCAGAGCAGAAATATCAACATCGTACTGTTGTAATTCCTCTTCAGAGATAATTTGACTTTCCTGAAGTGCACGAATATAAGCTACGATAGCCCATCGGTCTTCAACGGGTATCTGGGTAGCATATGAAGGCATGGTTCGAACGCCATTATAAATAGCTGAATAAAGTTCACCATCAGAAAGATCTCTTACACGCTGATCGTGATAGGAAGGAGCGGGCACATAGCCATAATTTCCTTCCATAATAATTCCGTTACCTGCTCCTGTTGAGCCGTGACAAGGAGTACAAAAAATTTCGTAGCGTTCTTTTCCACGATATAAGAAGGACCGGGTAAGGTCTACAGGAATTTCCTCAATAAAGTCTCCGTTCTCATCAACGCCTTCATAGTATTCGGTATCCAATTTAGCGAATCCCCGAGCTACCGTTCCTTCAACAGGCTGGCGCATGGATCGTCCATCAGCAAAGAAGTTGTTAACCTCCTGAGCCTCTTTTCGGGGCTGCTGATCCATATTCATATTGGGGTGGATAGGCGGCTTTTCAGAAAGCTGGCCTTGACAAGCCGAGAGAGAGACTCCGAGCGCAAAAATGCCCGCAATCTTAAACATTCCTTTAAAATTCATTCCTGGAAATGATATTTGCGTGTTCGTTTTATTCATAAACTTCCTCGATGTGGGTAGCTCCGGCTTCCTTAAACAGTTTCTTTACTTCATCAGCATCAAATTTGTCATCTTCAGCTTCGATGCAGGCAAAGAACCCATCATCAGTTGCTTTTTTAAAGCGTTCTACATTAAAAAGAGGATTATTAAGCTTTGGAAGCCCATTCAGGTAAAACATCCCGAATACAGCACCAAAAGATGACAGTAATACGGTCAGTTCAAAAGTGATGGGAACCCAGGCGGGTGCGTTGAAAAAAGGTTTTCCGCTGATGTTGATCGGGTAATCTATAACCGACATGTAATACATCATGGCAATAGCACCGGTAAATCCGAGAATGGCGTGGCCAAAAACGATCCAGCCAAGCTTAGACTTCTTCAGTTTCATAGCCTTATCCATTCCATGAATAGGAAAAGGGCTAAAGGTATCAAACTTACTGAATCCGGACTTTGACATGGTTTTGGCCACATCCGTCAGTTCCTTAGGGTTTCTAAACTCAGCGAGTATGCCGTATAAATTTTGTTTTTCTGTAGTACTCATGATCTTTAAACCTTCTCAGATTGAGGTTTAGGTACTTCTACTTTTGGCTTATGGAATTCGCCGGTTTCCTCATCATAGTTATGAGGGTCGGCTTGTGGTATTACCGCTTTGATCTCTGCAAGAGCAACCATTGGAAGGAAGCGCAGGAAGAGCAGGAACATGGTGAAAAAGAGACCGAATGTTCCAACGTAAGTCAAAACGTCCCAGATAGTTGGAGAGTAATAATCCCAACTTGATGGCAAGTAATCGTTTGCCAGTGAAGTAACCGTAATTACAAATCGTTCAAACCACATACCGATGTTCACCACAATAGAAATAAAGAAGGTGAAGCCAACGCTGGTTCGTAATTTCTTAGACCAGAAGAACTGAGGAGAAAGTACATTACAAGTCATCATAGCCCAGTATGCCCATGCATAAGGACCGGTTGCCCTCAGTATAAAAATAGCTTTTTCATATTCAACGCCACTGTACCAGGCAATGAAGAATTCCATCATATAGGCAAAGCCTACCATAGAGCCGGTAACCAGGATCACAATATTCATCTTCTCCATGTGATCATCAGTCATAATATCTTTCATGCCGTAGATCTTACGGGCAACGAGCATCAGCGTAAGCACCATGGCGAAACCGGAGAAAATAGCACCGGCAACAAAGTATGGAGGGAAAATGGTGGTGTGCCATCCGGGAATCATGGAAACGGCAAAGTCAAAGGATACAATGGTGTGAACCGAAAGTACCAGCGGCGTAGCCAATCCGGCAAGGATCATATACGCCTTCTCATAATTCCACCAGTGGCGGTTTGAGCCGGTCCATCCCAGAGAGAAAATTCCGTAAGTAACCTTTCTGATCTTGTCCGTAGCGCGGTCGCGAATCGTTGCGAGATCAGGAACCAGGCCAACGTACCAGAAAAGGAGGGAAACGGTGAAGTAGGTTGAAACTGCAAACACATCCCAGAGAAGGGGAGAGTTGAAGTTTGGCCACATCGCCATTTGGTTCGGGATCGGGAATACCCAGTAGATAGCCCAGATACGACCAACGTGGATGGCCGGAAATACCCCGGCACACATAACGGCAAAGATGGTCATCGCTTCCGCAAAACGGTTAATGGCGGTACGCCAGTCCTGCCGGAATAGGAAAAGGATCGCTGAGATCAACGTTCCGGCGTGGCCAATACCAACCCACCATACAAAGTTAATGATAGCCCAACCCCAACCAACAGGATTGTTAAGCCCCCAGATTCCGGTTCCTTCCCAAATTAGGTACCCAATGGCAGCAACCATAACCATAAGCAGGGCATTGGCCCCGATCATGCACAAGTACCATATTTTTGGAGTGGGTCGTAAATTTATATCAGTAACCAGTCGTGTAAGGCTCGCAAAATCGTGATCGCCTTTTACAAGAGCGGGTTCCGGTACGTATTGGTATTTACTCATGTTTTGGATGTATTCCTGATTAATATCTTAAGCCAAAGCTGGGTTTGGGTTCGTAAGTTTAGCCATGTAGGATGTTCTCGGACGTGTATTCAGTTCCTCGAGCATCTGGAAATTTCTTTCGTTGCGCTTCATTCGGGCAACTTCGCTGTTATCGTCGGTCAAGTCGCCAAAGTAAATGGCATCGGCAGGACAAGCTTGCTGACAAGCGGTCTTCACGGTACCATCAGCCGGCTTCGGAGAACCGGTCTCTTTTTTGGCTTCGATCTTGGCACGATTAACACGCTGCACGCAATACGTACATTTTTCCATCACACCGCGGAAACGAACGGTAACTTCCGGATTCATCGCCATTTGGATGATATCGGGATCGTCACCGGTGGTTAAATATTCTTTTGGATAGTTGAAGAAGTTGAAACGACGAACTTTGTACGGACAGTTATTCGCGCAATACCGGGTTCCGATACAGCGGTTATACGTCATTTGGTTCATTCCGTCTGCACTATGGGTAGTTGCCGCAACAGGACAAACCTGCTCACACGGAGCTAACTCACAATGCATACATGGAACCGGCTGGTGAACAGCTTGCGGTGAATCCGGATCATCGCCCACAAAATAGCGGTCATTTCTGATCCAGTGCATCTCACGGCCGTTCTTAACTTCCTTCTTGCCGATCACCGGAATGTTGTTCTCAGACTGACAAGCGATCACACACACACCGCAACCAAAACAAGAGTTCAGGTCAATAGCCATTCCCCATTGTGGTTCATAGTCGGGATAAGTTTGCTCGTCAAAAAGAGAAATAGGTCCGTCATCGTCTCCATTTTCTCTCATTTCTGCCATTCCCGGTACAGGATAGGTGTGAACTGATTCAAAAGAAGCGAAATCCGGCTTTTCTTTGTATTCAGAAAGGGAAGCCTGTCGATACATATCGCGGCCTTCCAGGTCATGATGACCCTGAACACAGGCAATTTCGTAAGTGTTGCCGGTTTTGGAAACATCTGCAGATGCAAAAAGCATATCTGAAGTGCCTCGCAATGGATACACATCCACACCGCCAACCGTATAGTCAATATAAGAAGTGGCAACACGGCCAAGTCCTTTTCTGCCGTAACCGGTAGTCAGGGTGATGGCATCGTCCACATGCCCGGGTTGTATCCAGGCTGTAATTTCAATGCTTTTTCCGTTTACTGTGATTTCAACAACATCATAGTCATCACTTCCGGGGCGCGGCTCTTCAATACCTAAATTCTCTGCTGTGGCAGGACTCATAAGAGCCACATTATCCCAGGTGATCTTGGTCATTGGGTCAGGAAGCTCCTGAAGCCAGCCTAAGTTTGCGTAACGCCCGTCATATAAAGTAGCATCGGGGCGTATCACCACTTCAATACCTGAAGTTGTAGATACATTTGATGTAGCCCGATTCATTGCAGAAGCAAAACCGGAACTTAATCCCACATTAACGGCATTAAAATTATCGGTGGTGTCAATACCATCATGGAGTATGTTGGTCCAGCGATTATTGAAGCCGGAGCTGTAAAATCCACGGAAGGTATCCTGAACCATATCATAGCCGGATGTCATTTCACCGGAAACAATGATATTCAAAAACTCAATTTCACTCAGTCCATTATGTAAAGGCTGAATTTGCGGCTGGATCACAGAACGTGCACCGCCATAAGAAAAACCGTCGCCCCAGGCTTCGAGAAAATGTGCACGGTTTACGTGCCAGGTTGTTTTCTTGGAAGTCTCATCAACGTAATCAGAAAGGTTGACTACGGTTTCAACATTGGAGAGGGCGTTTTCAAAATCAAGGGCAGAAGCGGTGAATACCGGATTCACCCCAACCATGACAACCGTATCAATATTGCCGGCTTTCATTTCGCCAACAACATCGGCAAAAGCAGCCGTACTGTATTCATCATCTGCGTGAGGCACTTCAAGGTAATTGACCGTGCTTCCTGCATTGCCTAAGGCCTGATTGATGGCTGCAACTGCGGCATGAACTTCAGGTTTGTGCTGAGCTCCAGCCGTTAAAGCCGAATTTCCGGCATTGGCTGCCAGGTCATCAGCAAGAACAGTGATCCACTGATGGTCAGAAAATTCATTTGAGTATCCGCTAAAAGCACTCAATCCATTAACCCGGGTTGAAAGTGCTGCAGCCAGGGCATAAGTAAATGCCTCCATTTGGCTGGCTTTAAGTCGCAGGCGGTGATCCGCAAAAGAGCCGGTCAGGGAGAAAGAATCTTCTACCGAATAGATGCGGTTCATTTCACCATTGGTGTCGGTTACTTTTCTGCGAGCCGAAACCTGCTTGGCATACTCTACATTATTAGGATGTGTAGAACTCATGAAGTCATCATTCAAAGAAACGATGACGTCTGCATTTTCAAAATTATAGTGAGAACGCAATCGGCCTCCGAAAGCAATACGATTTCCTTCAAGCACATTATCTTCGCCGAAAGGCTCGTAAGTAACCCAGGTGGCATTGTTGAATTTCGAAAGCGCCTGCTCCTTTATACCATTATATGTAGGAGAGGAATTTGCTTCGGAAATAAAAGCGATACGCTGACCGGTGTTTGCAAAATGAGAACTTGCGAAGGTCTCAAAATCTTCAACGGAAGCTTTGTTTCCATTATTTAAAGGAGAACGGGAGCGGTCAGGATCATAAAGTCCGAGAATAGCCGCCTGGTTGTAAATACTGGTTCCGCCTTTACTGGCCGGGTGAAGGTTATTTCCTTCAAGCTTGGTCGGGCGGCCTTCATGATTTTCAGCAACCAATCCAACTAAATTGCCCTGAACCGGCATGGCCGTTGCATAAAACAAAGGAACTCCTGCAACCACATTCTCAGGTTGTCTGGAGTATGGTAATATTTTTTGAACCGGGCGGCGGCATGCTGCCAATCCTGCTAAAGCTACGGAAGCTCCCATAACACGGAGGAATCCTCGGCGGGAAACACCGTCGGTCAGTTCAGTAGCATTTTCCGGGAATTCACGCTCAGCGAATTTTTGATACTCTTTATTATTAGCTAATTCGCCTAAGCTCTTCCAATACGTGGTTTTTTTAACTTCTTCGCTCATCTGTTGATCTGTAATTTCTGAATCCTTCATTATTAATAATGACAACCCTGGCAGTAGGTTGGAGCATGAATGTTTTGTTTATCTACCAATGCTCTTCCAAGCTCTAACTGATTTTCAACTTCATATCCCATGGTGGTAACTTCGTCAACGGGACGTATATATTTTTCCGGTTCTCTGTGGCAATCAAGGCACCAACTCATACTGAGTGGTTCAGCCTGATATACAACTTCCATCTTATCGACCCGGCCGTGGCAGCTTTCACAGCCAACACCAACGCTTACGTGCGCAGAGTGATTGAAATATGCATAATCAGCAAGATTGTGAACCCGGATCCACTCAATGGACTTTCCGGTCTCCCAACTTTCGCGAACCAATGCGAGATTTTCACTGTCTGTCTGAATTTGATTGTGACAGTTCATACAGGTTTGAGTTGCAGGAATGTTTGCCTGCTTAGATTCGGTAACACTGGTGTGACAATATTGACAATCAAGCCCAAGCTGATCTACGTGAAGTTTGTGACTGTAAGGAACAGGTTGTTCCGGAGCATAGCCAACATCAGTATATTCAGGGGAAAAGAAATACCAAACACCAAAAACGAGTGCGTTCAGTACAACGATTAATCCAATTAAAATTTTTCGGGGAACCTGATTTGTCCACTTGGGGAAAATCTGCGCCATAAAGATTGCTGATTTAAGTTTTCGTATAGAGCAAAATTGCTCCCGTTCAGAAGCCGCGCAAATCTATCAATTTTTTCAATGGAAATTGAACTAAAAGAAAGAACAGTCTTCTATTTAAAACTGTTCTAAATAAATTAACGATGACTCCGGAATCCGTTTAGGATTGAATGGCTGAAAAGATAGTATACATTTCACAAAAATGCCGAAAAGGAACGGAAAAATTTCACGAATTTGTTTAGCAAGTCTTACCTTTGGCAGATAACTATATAGAAGCATTTATTTATGAACGAAAAATTTACACTTCCGGAATCTTCCAACATTTTAGAGCAGATCAGTGCGAAGAAAGCGTTGACCTTAATAATTGGGCTCAGTGCTGCAGCTGTGCTGTTCCTGTTCTGGCTGATCTATTTCAATGAAGGAGCCGAAACACCTGCGCCCTGGGTTAAAAACCTTTCGGCCGTTAATGCCGGTCTGAATTCATTAAGTACCATATTTCTGTTGCTCGCTTTCAGAGAGATCAAACGCCGCGATTTCCAAAAGCACATGCGTTTCAATCTGGCGGCTTTTGTGACTTCCTCCTTATTCCTGGTCAGCTATGTGGTGTATCATCATTTTGTAGGAGACACCAAATTCATGGGAGAGGGATTTGTGCGCCCCGTATATTTTTTCATTCTCATTACGCACATCGTGCTATCCATTTTTGTGGTGCCCCTGGTGCTCGCCAGTTTTTACTATTCATTGAGCGGGAAATTCAAAACTCATAAAAAAATCTCCCGTTGGACATTCCCCATCTGGCTCTATGTTTCAGTAACTGGAGTGGTGGTATTCTTTATGCTTAAGATCTGGGGGTGATGAACAAGGGAATATTGAATATTCAATATCGAATATCCAATATTGAAGTGCTCGTTGTTCCGCCCCACATCGTTCCCAACGACCCCGTTGGTAACGTCTTACAAGACCACCCGGCCCCAGTGGTTGAGTTAGGCATGGATGCCTGTATCAACAAAACCCAATCCCTGTCCCTTGCCCTCCGGCTCGTCGATACAAATGGAGATGTTATGGCACCGCCGCAGGGTAAGGGAACTCCCTGGTTAGTTTGGAGGTGGTTAATGTTTTAGTGGTTGTGGTGGGTGCATCATTATTGAACCATGATTTACATGATTAAGGGATTATCAGGATGATCCGGGAATAACCAAACCCCCAAGCTTGTCATCTCGAACGGAATGCGTGAATGGATATGAACGCATGAAGCTGAGAGATCTGCGGAGTTGAAAGAGCTTATGTGGCTTACTGCTATCCAGACTTGCCTGAAAAGATTCTAAAACCCCATCCGACGGCTGACCTAAAGGCCTGGTAATCCAATCTCAAGCTCGTTCCCAACGACCACGTTGGTAACGCTGTTCGGGACCACCCGGTCCCGGTGGTTGGATAAGGCTTGGTAACTCGTTTCCACGACCCCATCTGTCTTCCCCTTCGCTGAAATCTATAATTCAATACAAGTACTCCCCAAAGAGTTTCCCCGCTCGGGCGGGGATTAAGGGGTGGGTCAAAGTGGCCAAGGCATCAAAAGTAAACTTGTTCGATCATGAGTCCCCATCCGACGGCTGACCTAAAGGCCTGGCAATCCAATCTTGCCGAGAGCCGTCTGATGGATGGACGGGGTAGGCTTGGTTGCCCGCATCTGCGAAGGGTTGATCGAGTGCATCCCATTGCAGATTTGTGATTTGGTAAACCCTTCGCTTGGGTAATGGAAGGCATTGGTGGTTGTGGCAGCTGCATCCTATGAGCCATGATTTTCTTGAATTAAAGGATTATCAGGATGATCAAAACCCCTTGGATATTGGATATTCCGAATCCCGAACGCCATCCGATGGCTGACTTTACGGTCCTCCCCGCAAGCAACAGGCGAGCTGTTCTTGCTGTCCCTCTTTGGAGAGGGAAAGTTCCGAACTTGTTCGGGACGAGGGAGAGGACCCTTTGGGCAACCGGATCAGAAAAAAACAACTGCCCTTATTAATCCTCCATTTAACATTCCCTCATTCAGCATTCAAAATTTCCTTTTCACCAAATCTTAACAAACATCCGGTATCATCCTCACCCAAAACTATGAGGCATGATGAATACCCAATTGATACGAAAATATAATGTTCCCGGGCCGCGATACACCAGCTACCCGACTGTCCCTTATTGGGATGAAACCGGCTTGGATCCCGGGGATTGGGAGTCGACGTTGATCAAAGCATTTGCTGAGTCTTACGATGATGGCATCTCCTTATATATACACCTTCCATTTTGTGAGAGCCTGTGCACCTTTTGCGGATGTCATAAAAAGATCACCAAGCGACATTCGGTAGAAGACCCTTACATCAAAACCGTACTGAAGGAATGGAAGCTGTACACTGAACTCCTTCCTATAACTCCGATCATAAAAGAAATACATCTGGGAGGAGGGACTCCGACTTTCTTTAGTCCCGACAACCTGAAGCGACTCATCTATGGAATACTGGATGAGGCTGAGACAGCAGAACAGGTTGAGTTCAGTTTTGAAGGTCATCCCAATAATACCACGAAAGAGCATTTGCAGGCTTTATATGATCTGGGCTTTCGCCGGGTTTCCTATGGCGTTCAGGATTATGATCCTCATGTACAGTTTGCCATCAATCGGATTCAGCCATTTGATACTGTGAAGCGTGTACACGAATGGTCAAAAGAGATCGGGTATACCTCGGTCAATCATGACCTGGTATTTGGGCTTCCGCATCAAATCAAAGAGAGCATCCGGGATACCATCGAAAAGACCAATGAATTACGCCCCGACCGTATCGCTTTCTACAGCTATGCGCATGTGCCGTGGATCAAAGGCAACGGTCAGCGCGGATTCAATGATGAGGACCTTCCCAAAGATGACGAAAAACGGGGGCTCTATGAATTGGGTAAGCACATGTTCTATGAGAATGAATATGTGGAGATCGGGATGGACCACTTTGCGCTGAGGTCTGACGGATTATATGAAGCCATGCAGTACGGAAACCTCCACCGGAATTTCATGGGCTACACCGCCGGGGCCACCAAGGTGATGATCGGGCTGGGGATGTCAGCCATCAGTGACAGCTGGTACAGTTTCGCTCAAAATGAAAAGAACATCAAAGACTATGAGCAACGGGTTGAGAGGGGAGAGATCCCCATATTCAGGGGACATATACTGAACGAAACCGATCTTATGATCCGCCGTCAGATCCTGAATGTTATGTGTCGCTTCGAAACTGAATTTGACGGAAGCGAACACCAATTCAGGCAGATCAAAACCCGTTTGTCAGAACTTGAAGAAGATGAACTGATCCGGATTTCCGGAAGAACCATCAGGGTAACCGAAACCGGCATTCCATTTGTAAGAAATGTATGCATGGCTTTTGACCTGAAGCTGCATAAGAACAAGCCAAAAGAAAAGTTGTTTTCCCAGACGGTTTGATTCAAATACAAAACTCGTTTCACGCCTCACTATCAAGTAAGAGCGTATCGCATACGCCCGGTGTTGGATTCGAGCTTAGTTACCCGTATCTGCACCCCCTCTTTGTTTCTCCCCTAAACTTAGGGGAGAAGACTCCTTGGTTAGTTTAGGAGATAGTTAAGACATGGGAGGTTGTGGTGGCTGTATCATTTGAGAATCGCGGATTGGGCGGATTGAGGGATTGCGCGGATGATCCTGATCCCTTCGTAAACAAAACTAACGAGTCCTAAACGGACACCCCACGGTCAAATCAGTGAACTGATTGGCCCTCTCCCCTCAAGGGGAGACTTTCGGATATTGAATTCAATAAAGGTATCTATGGTAAACCAGTCGGCTTTAACAACTCCGCAAAGTCCTCCCTTGAGGGAGGTGCCGGTCTGAGCGAATGCGAAGTCGGGCGGAGGGTGTGAGAGGTTGCCATGGCTTGGTTATGTTGCTTTTGCCACCCACCCTCACCTTTGTTTCCTCTCCCGGGAGAGGAAGACGCTGTGGTGGGTTTGGATATAGAGTAAAAGCTGTGTTACCATTGGCTGAAATCTATAATTCAATACAAGTACTCCCCAAAGAGCTTCCCCGCTCGGGCGGGGATCAAGGGGTGGGTCAAAGGTGCCAAGGCATCAAAAGTAGACCTGTTCGGTTATAAGCCCCATCCGACGGCTGACCTAAAGGCCAGTTAATTCAATCTTGCCAAGAGCCGTCTGATGGATGAGCGAGGCAGGCGTGGTTGCCCGTATCTGCGAAGGGTTGATCGAGTGCATCCCATTGCAGATTTGTTAGTGGTAAACCCTTCGCTTGGGTAATGGAAGGCATGGGTGTTTGTGGCTGCATCCTATGAACCATGATTTTCCTGATTCAAGGGTTAGCATGATGGGTATGGAAAAATCAAGAATATCCCATAATCCTGTAAATCATGGTTCAAAACGGAAAGAGGTGAATTAAGTCTGGGTGGTTGCTGTGGACTGCATCAATTTAAACCGAAGTCATCCTGTCCCGAAGATTCGGGAGAAGGATCCTGCAAATTCCGAATTCAGAACCCCATCCGACGGCTGATCCAAAGGCCGGGCAATCCAATCTTATCAAGAGCCGTCTGATGAATGGGCGGGGTAGGCTTGGTTTTCTCTGGCTAACCTCCGGTCCTCCCCGAAAGCAACAGTCGAGCTGTTCTTGCTGTCCCTCCAAAGGGACACAGGGTTACGGGAAATGGTTATTACATAGCCAGGGTATATGCTCTCTAAGCAAGCAAAAACCTATCCCTCTTTGGAGAGGGAATGTTCCGAACTCGTTTGGAACGAGGGAGAGGACCCTTTGGGGCCACCGGATCAGAAATACCTCGTTTACCAATATTTATCACCCCTACCCATTCTAACTCGTTCCCAACGGTTAAATTAAGCTTTGCTGCTCTATCCACGACCCCATCTGTCTTCCCCTTACCAAGGGGGAAGGAACTCTTTGGTGAGTAAAAAAAAGACCGGCCCCTTTCAATAGACCGATCCTCTAGCTAAAAAAATATTTGTACTACTTTATTTCTATCACTTTCGTGATGCGCCATTCTTTACCATATATATCTGTGGTTTTGACTTCAAATCGATAAAGATCCGAATTCGGTAGGTCAGACAGGTCTGCAACCCAGATATGATTGGTTGGGATGGCCGAAAGGGAAGAGTTCCAGTCACCCGAAAATTCTGCTAATAAGTACTTGTAATATGGAGAAGGGCGGTTTTCCTGTCTCATGGCAGTCCAGTCCGAATTATTGACCCGGTACCATACCTTATTATACATGTTCCCATTAAAAACATTCACAACCAACTCTTGCAGAGAATCTGCTGCAGTTACATCATGCATTGGTGTTTCGATACGAAGTTGAGTGTCTTCATCTTCGTTCAGCCCAATGAGTTGTTCTTCATATTCATTGTTTTTAAAAGTAAAACGATGGTATCCATTGGGATTACCGTCACGCTGGGTGGTAATAGGGACATTGTGCTCATCTTTTGGCCCGCCCCACCAGGTTCCTGACACAGCTGTGGTAATCAAATGATGAAATGTTCCATCATTGGTCCATCCTGCTTTTTCATCTAAAAAGTGATGATAGGTCATGTGAAGATGTCCCGCCAGCGACAGCACCCGTTCACGATCTTCCAGCAGCTCAAACAGAGATTCACGATTCAGGGTGTTAACATTTGGCGTTTCTCCTCCCCAGGAATAGATTGGAATATGTGTACCCAATACTATAAGGTGATCTTCGGGGATATTCGGAAGTAGGTTCTCTAGCCAGGTCAATTGATCACCCCAAATGTTACCGATATAGCTCGGACGATTTCCTTCACCCTGATAGTCAATATTATCAAGGGCAATGAAGGTGACCTTGCCATATTGAAAAGCATAATAATTTGCTCCGAGTTGTCTTTTATAAGTATCCCGGGCATTAGTATTATCATCGGTATCAAAATTGAGGTCATGATTTCCGATCACATGCCATATGGGAATGTCGGTTTGCGCCATCAGCTCTTTGTGGCGATCAAACAGGGACAGGTCGTTATACATGATGTCGCCGAGGATCATCATGAAGTCAGCATCTTCCCCGGCCGCTTGATTCACAAATTCATCCCGCACATAATCCAATTCCTGATCATTTCGCGGTTGGGGATCACCAAAAGCCAACGCGTTGAATGTGGATTCATCTTCAGCCTTGGTTAGAGGAAAATTGACAGTGGAGGGGAAGTCATTTGTTGCCGGAAGTCCGCCGAAAGAGAGTGAATCCGGAGAGCCTTCCGGGGCATAGGCATGACTGAATTGAGGAATGTTGAATTCATCCAAGGGTACGTTATAGCCGGAGGGTTTGACGACCATCAGGGATTGTCCGGGAGAAAGCGACAGGGTATAGGCTCCTTCTGAGTCTGAGAGTGTTACATCTTTTTGGTTGGAGATCATTATCCCTGAGATCCCTTCCTCGGAAGTATCAAAGACACCATTATTATTAGTGTCGTGAAACACGGTTCCGGAAACTTTGATGGAAGCATCCTGGGCGTTTACGGAAAAACTGAACAGACCAAAGAGTCCGATCAGGCCAAAAATGGTTGTAAATTTCATAGTGAAAATAAATTTAGGGTAAAAAGAAAAGCGACAGTGTAGTACTGTCGCTCGTTAGAAAGTTGTTTACCAAAGTGGGAGGATGGCATCATTTGTTTTGTTTTGAACCAGCACACGGTTTATGTTTACATCGATAGTGACGATGCCTTGAGCTTCATTTACTGAAAAATCATCCATTTGCATACCTAAAGGAATGAAACCGGGGATTTGCGCCTGCAGGTACGGGCTATTGGAATCGATATTGTTATTTCCGGTCATTTCTTGTTCAGAAACCGGATACCGAATACCGAGGTCAACGACACGCCGGCCTTCAGAGATGAAAATCTCTTGTCGCATAAGGTAAATCAGTTCAAGCAGTTCATCTTCTGTAGCTGCATTGTCAATATCCTGCGCAGTAACGCTGGTTCCTGAAACCACAGGCACCTGAACGAGGCCATCCTGTCGATCGAGGATCAATCCGGAAACGGCAGGAGCTCCGGGAGCAAAGCGAACCTGAACGGTATCGCTTAATGGATAGTCATCACGGTTACCTCCGGAGCGGGTCTCGCGGGAATCATCAAAAGAAGCTACCGGGCGATTGGCGATCACATCAGAAAGCAGGTCTTTAAGCCGGGTGCGCGTGCCGGGTAGGTCACCATCAGCGAGATCAGCCTCGGCCAGCATCAGATAAGCCTCTTCGATCTTAAACAAACTGATCGGTTTTTGATCTTGTCCAGCACCGTCTTCACTGTAATATTTTGGATCCAGGAAGTCGAGTCGCGGTAATGGCGCGAATTCATCCTGAGAAGAATTGTACAGGAAGTTTTGAAATCCATTGGAAGGGCCGTTGATGCCGTCATACTCCACTTGATAGTTCAGTGCCGGAGCAGCATTGATCACCGCTTCAGCCTGGGTACGTAATGAAGTTACATCGCCCTCATGAAATGAGATGCGAGCCTTGGCCAGATTTGCAGCCTGAACCAAGTCGGTATCACCGGAAAGGGAAGTTACTTCATCAAAAGCCTCGATCGCTGCATCAAAATGAGCGGAAGGTTCCAGCACAGTGCCGTATGCTTCTTCCGGTAAACCTACGAAGTATTCACCTGCAAAAAGGTGAGATACTCCGAGATAGAAATAAAGCTCAGCGCGCTGTTCGTCGGTGGCGCTGTTGTCTTGAGGAATGACAGTCTCAAGCCCGAATTCAGCTGTTCGGCGCAGATTGTGAACAGCAGTTTGAATACGGTTTACATCCAGGTCGGTATAGACAATCTGTGGGATATCGAATACCTTACTGCTCAGTGTTCGGTTGTTGAAATAGTTGTCAGAGGTAAGTTCGGTGAGCTCCACGATCACACTGAGGCTGGAGGCCATTTCAGCGCGGGCACCGTTCACCCAGGTAGCTGAGGCTTGAGGTGTTTCTACGAACTTGTCTTCTGTAACGTTTGGATTTTCGATGGCATCTAACCCGCATCCCTGTAACGTAAATGCAAGCAAACCGGCGATAATAAATTGAGTAGTTTTCATAATATTGGAAGTAGATTTAAAATGTGTTTAGAAATTGATTTTGAACGTACCGAGAAACTGTCGGGGAGCTGATTCCGCTGCATAAGCGATACCACCGGTGGTGGCACTGTTCTGTCCCTGATCGGCACCACTTTGTGTAGCCTCGGGATCGAAGCTGGAGCCGGCAAAATTCAACGGGTTGAGCACGGTAAAACCGAGGGTAGCACTATTGGCCAGGTTCCCAAGCAGTTCAGATCCAAAAGTGTAATTGAGTCCGATGGTTCTGACCTTGAAGAAATCGGTCTTCTCAACAAACTGATCCGTAAAGTTCAGCCAGTTAGATGTACCGTTAGCCTGGATCTCGGCATCAGGAATACCTTCGTTGCCAACACCATAATTGAAACGGAATTGACGGTCGAAGGAATGAGCATAGGCACCAAGCTGGAAATCACCGTTCGTAAAAAAGTTCAGGTTTCGGTAGCTCACATCAAGAGATACACTTCCAAAATAATCGGGGATGGTTGACCCAAGGAAAGCAAGAGCTTCAGTTGAGGTCATGACGCCGTTCTCAAAAGTACCTTTGTTGCCGCGCAAGTACCCGATCGAATACCCTTCCTCTACTACAGTTTGGATGGTTCGGGAGCTGAATCCATTGATGTTGAATGCACCGGCTCCACCGGCATCGGTCACCTCATTATGCAGGGTGTTGAATGCTGCTTTAACGCGTACATCCCAGTCTTGATTGATCACCGGTATGACAGTCATTGCCAGTTCAAGGCCTTTATTTTCTATCGTGCCCACATTGCGAAGTTGAGTTCCTTCACCCTGACTTGGCGAAATGGGTACATAAAAAAGAGCATCCCTGGTTTCGGTGTAGTAGTAGTTTACATTGAACTGGATGCGGTCTTTCACAAAGCCAAAGTCAGCACCGGCTTCATAGGTGTAGGTTTTCTCCGGGCTGAGATCATCGTTGCCCTGTTGACCAAAAGTAGCTGATTGCTCTCCCAGAAATCCATCAAATGCAATGGTTCGTTCGTGGGCAAAAGGTTGCGGGAAGTTACCTGCCACTCCATAATTGGCTTTCAGTTTCATATAAGAGAATACAGAGTTATCAAACAGGTCAAGGAAGAAAGGCTCTGCACTGACCAGGTAAGAAAGTCCGGCTTTGGGATAAAACTGCATACCAACATTTTCACCAAAAGCGGTGTTCCCGTCGCCACGAAGTCCGAATTCTACAAAATATCGATTTTTGAACCCTACATTCTCTTGCAGATAAAATCCAAAGTTGACCACCTCGGATAGGTATTCATTGCTTTCGGTGGTAGCAGCCTGAGAGATCGAAGTGGCACCATCCCGGACATTGGTTCCGGTGTAAAGCACCTGATGATCTTCATCTCTAAAAAACTGCCCGCCTACAGTGGTAACAAAAGAGAAGTCGTCGACCTCGAGATTATGCTGACCGGTAATCTCAGCCGTTAATCCCAGGAAAGTACGGTTGAATTTACGGATACTGCCACGGTCGTACAGTCCGTTTTCGGGTGCCAGTGCATCAACGTGATTCAAGTATTCATTGGTGGTAATGATATTCTCATCCTGCACACGATAATCAAGGCCCACCGTAGATTTGATGGCAAGATTTTGCAAGGGCTGATACTCAAAGATCTGAGAAGTCTGGAACCGGTTGATCGATGTTTCATTTTGCTGCAGGTCTTCAGCTAACTGTACGAAAGCTTGCATATCTTCGAATTCGGTGTCAGAAAGTTCATTGAGTACCGGATTGAATCCGGGCCCGGTAAAAAGAGAAGCCCCTGATTCAGCAAACCACAGCCCGGTATAACCGCCGGCGTTTCCGTTGCGAACACGGTTGAAGTCGTTTCGGGCATAACCGAGAGAACTACGATAGGTAAAAGCATCAGAAAGTTTGGCCTGGAAACCGGAACGGAAGTCCACTTTTCGGCTGGCATTTTGATTATTGATGCGGAAGCCTTCGTCGTCTGTAATACCACCGGCAAAGCTATACCCAAAATTATCGTCACCGCCATTTACAGCAACATTGTATTTCTGGAATAGTCCATTCTGATACAGCAGATCAGAAGTGCGATCAAAGTGAAGGAAATCTTCGGTTGGAGTAGTGCTGCCCACTTGTGAGCTGAATGTGACCTGAGGTCGGCCATATCCTGTTTTCTTGGTGAAGATCTGGATTACGCCGTTGGCGGCATCAGAACCATAAAGAGTAGTAGCGGCACCACCGTTGATGAACTCAATGCGTTCAATATTTTCAATGGGGATATCAGCGAGAGCACTGGTTGCTGCTCCACTGGAAGAGCCGCCTCCAAGGGTTGCTGCCGTATTCAGGTTATCAATACGGACCCCATCTATATAGACTATGGGAGTGGAATTATTAAAAGCTGAAACCACCCCGCGAGCCCTGATAATTGAGGACGAACCCGGCTGTCCGTTTGTCATATTAAACTGGGCATTCGGGATCTTGGATTGCAGGATCTGGTCGATGCGATTAGCGGGAGCGGCTTGAATCTCACTCTCACTGATAGAAGTTATATTGGTAGACAGCCGACGCTTTTCCATATTCATTCCCTGTCCGGTGACAACCAATTCATCACCACCCACGAAATCGGGCTCCATTTGGATGGAAAAAGTATTCCGGGAGGATTCATCAAGAGAGATATACTGAGTTTTATATCCCACATATCGTACCACTAACTGTATGGATTCATCGGAAAAGGAAGCAGGAATATCGAGAGAGAAGTTTCCGTCAATATCTGTGGAAGTACCTATATTTGTACCTTGGATACCAATGGTTGCCCCCACTAAAGGATCACCATTTGTAGCATCGGTTATGGTACCGGTTACCGGATTGTTAAATGCGAGGAGATCAGGTTGTGTAAAGAGAAATACACAACACAAGAGTAAGTAAGATAGTTTTGACATCATTTATTAAGTTTGGTTTGAAGTAATAGGTTGCCAAACTATCCTACTCTTGTTATGCACAGATTAACTGGCCTTTATGAAAGCTTTGCCTTAATAAGACCTGCCTGTTACCAATCTCCCATAAGCTCATGAATAGTAATCTGTGTCTGTTAACTGACTGGTTTCGATGGGTAAAGCTTTAAGCTCTATGAATAAAGACAATGCTCATGATCCGGGGATGAGTGAGCTTGGTTGCCCGTATCCGCACACCCCACGAAATCCAAAAAAGGAACAACTTTTTGGATTGAACTCCCCTCCCCGATGGTCGGGACGCCAGCGCAAGGGGAGAATTTTATTGAGGCTCCATTCAACAGGTAGTTTATAAGGACTCGGTACTAAAAATCACCCCCCAAAGTCCTCCCTTGAGGGAGGTGCCGGACTGAGCGAAGAGGGGTTTAATGTAAGCTTGGGAAGTTTACTGCGAAGGATCTCAATGCTGGAACTGGCTGCAAGCTTACACTTTGAGATCCCTCGTGTTCAATACTCCGGTCCTTAGCAAACCGGTACGCACTCGGGATGACGACGATATTGAGTTTGGGAGATAATTAAGACCTAGATGGTAGTGGTGGCTTCCTCATTTGAGAATCGCGGATTGAACGGATGAATGGATCACGCGGATAGATAACCCCCTTGGATATTCATTATTCCGTGTTGGATATTGAATATTGAACACCCCACCTTAGGTCGTCATCCTGTAAACCTGAAGGATCTTGCATAGCCTGAATCCACAACCCCATCCGACGGCTGATCTAAAGGCCGGGTAATCCAATCTTGCAAGGAGCCGTCTGATGGATGGGCGAGGCAGGCTTGGTTGCCCGTATCAACAAAACCCAATCCCAATCCCTGTCCCTTGCCCTCCGGCTCGTCGATACAAATGGAGATGTTATGGCGCCGCCGCAGGGTA
>NZ_JBHULI010000022.1:278000-283030 GCF_042684365.1 Gracilimonas halophila
ACGAAGGATCTCAATGCTGGAACTGGCTGCAAGCTTACACTTTGAGATCCCTCGTGTTCAATACTCCGGTCCTTAGCAAACCGGTACGCACTCGGGATGACGACGATATTGAGTTTGGGAGATAATTAAGACCTAGATGGTAGTGGTGGCTTCCTCATTTGAGAATCGCGGATTGAACAGATGAATGGATCACGCGGATAGATAACCCCCTTGGATATTCATTATTCCGTGTTGGATATTGAATATTGAACACCCCACCTTAGGTCGTCATCCTGTAAACCTGAAGGATCTTGCATAGCCCGAATCCACAACCCCATCCGACGGCTGATCTAAAGGCCGGGCAATAGAATCTTACCAAGAGCCGTCTGATGGATGGGCGAGGCAGGCTTGGTTGCCCGTATCAACAAAACCCAATCCCAATCCCTGTCCCTTGCCCTCCGGCTCGTCGATACAAATGGAGATGTTATGGCGCCGCCGCAGGGTAAGGGAACTCCTTGGTTAGCATGTAAATTGAATCATCCATCTCAGTCGTCATCCTGAGCGAAGAGGGGTTTAATGTAAGCTTGGGAAGTTTACTACGAAGGATCTCAATGCTGGAACTGGCTGCAAGCTTACACTTTGAGATCCCTCGTGTTCAATACTCCGGTCCTTAGCAAACCGGTACGCACTCGGGATGACGACGATATTGAGTTTGGGAGATAATTAATACATAGGTGGTAGTGGTGGCTTCCTCATTTGAGAATCGCGGATTGAACAGATGAACGGATTCCGCGGATAGATACCCTCCTTGGATATTCATTATTCCGTGTTGGATATTGAATATTGAACACCCCACCTTAGGTCGTCATCCTGAACACTTGAAGGATCTTGCATAGCCTGAATCCACAACCCCATCCGACGGCTGACCTAAAGGCCGGGCAATCCAATCTTGCCCAGAGCCGTCTGATGGATGGGCGGGATAGGATTGGTTGCCCGTATCCACACACCCCACGAAATCCAAAAAAGGAACAACTTTTTTGAATTGATCTCCCCTCAAGGGGAGACTTTTATCTTGGTTAAATTAAAAGCGTAATTTGAAAAGGAATAAGTACTAAAAACCCTCAAGGGAAAGTCCTCCCTTGAGGGAGGTGCCGGACTGAGCGAATGCGAAGTCGGGCGGAGGGTGTGAGAGGTTGCCATGGCCTCGGAGGTTGTAGTAGGCTGCATCCTTTGTGAATCGTGGATCAGGCGGATCAAGGGATTCCGCAGACTGTCCTCCTGACATTCATTGGACTATGTCTTCTATGCTAACAAGATGTTCAGAAAAGGAAAAATGGACATCTTTGGGATAATCAGTTATACTGATTCATACAATTATTAAAATTCATTACAACTACTGTTATGGAACGAATTGTTCATATTGCAAAAAGTCATAAGGAAGCAAGAGATTGGGACATTGAACAAGTGATATCTATGACACCTGAAAAACGCATGGCCATAGCTAAAGAATTGAAAGTTCGTGTTTTTGGAAAATCAGCCAAGGATGTTAGAGAATCCCATCGCTTACAAATGAAGGATGAGAGTTAATAGATGGATTCCAATTATTTTTCCGGGGATACAAAAGAATTCATAAGGCTCTTAGACAAACACGATGTCAAATATATGATCGTAGGAGGGGAGGCGGTTATCTATTATGGGTATCCGAGACTTACAGGTGATGTTGATTTTTTCTTTTCCTCTGAAGATAAAAATGTAGCCATGTTATATGAGGCGTTATCGGAATTCTGGGATGGTAATATTCCGGGAATTGAAAGTATAGATGAGCTTAAGACTCCGGGATATGTGATACAGTTTGGTATACCGCCCAATAGAATAGACATAATGAATTCCATTGATGGGGTAGATTTTGATGATGCTTGGGGAAAGCGTAAAACGGAACATATAGAAATGAATGGGAATGAAGTTCCGGTACATTATTTGGGGTTAGAGCATTTAATAAAGAATAAAGCTGCCTCCGCCAGAGGTAAAGATCTTGATGATTTATCGTACCTGAAGAGATTATAGCTAAAACTATGCTGATCACATCCTGCAAAACCCCATCCGACGGCTGACCTAAAGGCCGGGCAATAGAATCTTACCAAGAGCCGTCTGATGGATGGGTAGAGCTTGGTTGCCCGTATCCACACACCCCACGAAATTCAAAAAAGGAACAACTTTTTTGAATTGATCTCCCCTCAAGGGGAGACTTTAATCGAAGCTAAATCTAAAGCGTAAGTTGATAAAGGCTCAGTAGTAAAAATCACAATAAAAAAGTCCTCCCTTGAGGGAGGTGCCGGACTGAGCGAATGCGAAGTCGGGCGGAGGGTGTGAGAGGTTGCTATGGCTTGGTTATGTTGCTTTTGCCACCCACCCTCACCTTTGTTTCCTCTCCCGGGAGAGGAAGACGCTGTGGTGAGTTTGGATATAGAGTAAAAGCTGTGTTACCATTGGCTGAAATCTTTAATTCAATACAAAAACTACCCAAAGATCTTCCCCGCTCGGGCGGGGATTGAGGGGTGGGTCAAAGGTGCCAAGGCATCAAAAGTAGACTTGTTCGATTATGAGTCCCCATCCGACGGCTAGCCTATAGGCCGGGTAATTTAATCTTGATAGGTGCCGTCTGATGGATGAGGTAGGCTTGGTTGCCAGTATCTGTACTCCTCTTTGTTTCTCCCCTATACTTAGGGGAGAAGACTCCTTGGTTAGTTTGGGAGGTAGTTAAGGCATGGATGGTTGTGGTGGCATCCTCGTTTGAGAATCGCGGATCAGGTGGATGAATGGATTACGCGGATACATAACCCACTTGGATATTCATTATTCCGTGTTGGATATTGGATATTGAACACCCCACCTTAGGTCGTCATCCTGTAAACCTGAAGGATCTTGCATAGCCTGAATCCACAACCCCATCCGACGGCTGATCCAAAGGCCGGGCAATAGAATCTTACCAAGAGCCGTCTGATGGATGGGTGAGGCAGGCTTGGTTGCCCGTATCTGCGAAGGGTTGATCGAGTGCATCCCATTGCAGATTTGTTAGTGGTAAACCCTTCGCTTGGGTAATGGAAGGCATGGGTGGTAGTGGTGGCTTCCTCATTTGAGAATCGCGGATTGAACAGATGAATGGATCACGCGGATAGATACCCTCCTTGGATATTCATTATTCCGTGTTGGATATTGAATATTGAACACCCCACCTTAAGTCGTCATCCTGTAAACCTGAAGGATCTTGCATAGCCTGAATCCACAACCCCATCCGACGGCTGATCCAAAGGCCGGGCAATAGAATCTTACCAAGAGCCGTCTGATGGATGGGTAGAGCTTGGTTGCCCGTATCCACACACCCCACGAAATTCAAAAAAGGAACAACTTTTTGAATTGATCTCCCCTCAAGGGGAGACTTTTATCTTGGTTAAATTAAAAGCGTAATTTGAAAAGGAATAAGTACTAAAAACCCCCAAGGGAAAGTCCTCCCTTGAGGGAGGTGCCGGACTGAGCGAATGCGAAGTCGGGCGGAGGGTGTGGGAGGTTGGATTTGAACTGGTTTGCCTGTATCAACAACCCCATCCGTCTTCCCTTTCGCAAGGGGAAGGAACTCTTTGGTGGCTGTGGTGGCCGCATCATATAAACCATGCTCCTGATTAAAGGATCACCATGATGGGTAAAAATGTATTATCCCCCAAGTTGCCGGGAGCCCGGTTGCCCAAAACCCGCGAAGCCCTGAACGGCTTCGCTTGTGTACGGGAAGGCATGAGAGGTTGTGACAGGCGTGTTTGATTCACTTCCATATTCGATATTCAACAATCCCTCCATCCCCGTTAAAAAACAATCACTCAAAACTAATATGCTGTTCACCTATATCTTTCTTATTTTCAATTCTTCAAAAAAGATCATGCAGACACACAGAGTTTTGACCGTCGGGGAAAGAACGTATAAAGAATAGAGAACTCATGATTCAGAATTCTTTTCGTCGTCCGTCCTCCGTCTAAAAAACCAACTTAAAACTTAATCAATCGGCAACACTCAGTAATAATATTTATAAAATCATACATTGCATCAAAACAAACGATGATGGATATGAGAAAAAAAAATGAGCTTTTAAAAGAAGCATTAATGCTGGAGCCCAAAGAAAAAGCAAACATGATCGAGGCACTTTTGAAAAGCCTGGATACTCCGGATGAGGCGATGGATGCATTATGGAAACAAGAATCTGAAAGCAGAATAGATGCCTATGAGAAAGGGGCTTTAAAGGCAGTTTCAGTTCAAGAAGCCTTTGCCAAATACAAAATAGATGCCGATTGAGCATGGAGATTCGCTTATTAAATGTTGCTCAGCAGGAAATGGATGAGTCTTTTGAATTTTATGAGGAACAAATGGCCGGATTAGGGCATGATTTTCTTGCAGAAATACTGGCAACACTTAAAAGGATTAAACAGAATACTGAGGCTTGGACTCCATTTTCTGACCACACCCGAAGATGTCTGGTGAATCGTTTTCCATATGGGATTGTGTATCAAGTCCGGATAGATGAAATTTTAGTGGTGGCCGTTGCCCATTTACACAGAAAACCAGGCTATTGGGAAAACAGGATAGAAAAGTGATGAAATGCAGCGTTAATTCATCGACCCCATCTGACGGCTGATCTAAAGGTCAGGTACTCAATTCTCACAAAGAGCCGTCTGATGGTTGGATTAAGGCCTGGGTGGTTACGGCAAGTGCATCATTTCGAACCGGGATTTTTAGGATTAATGGGATTACCAAGATTAAACCAAGTCATTCTGAACCCATGAAGGATCTGCACAAACTTTTAGTAATGGCTGAAATCTTTAATTCAATACAAAAACTACCCAAAGATCTTCCCCGCTCGGGCGGGGATTGAGGGGTGGGTAAAAGGTGCCAAGGTCAAGCTACGTTGCCCCTGCCACCCAACCCTCACCTTTGTTTCCTCTCCCGGGAGAGGAAGACGTTGTGGGAGAAATGGGAAGTGGTTAAGACTTGGGTGGTTACGGCAAGTG
>NZ_JBHULI010000022.1:283138-283420 GCF_042684365.1 Gracilimonas halophila
GGGATTTTTAGGATTAATGGGATTACCAAGATTAAACCAAGTCATTCTGAACCCATGAAGGATCTGTACAAACTTTTAGTAATGGCTGAAATCTTTAATTCAATACAAAAAAACCCAAAGATCTTCCCCGCTCGGGCGGGGATTGAGGGGTGGGTAAAAGGTGCCAAGGGCAAGCTACGTTGCCCCTGCCACCCAACCCTCACCTTTGTTTCCTCTCCCGGGAGAGGAAGACGTTGTGGGAGAAATGGGAAGTGGTTAAGACTTGGGTGGTTACGGCAAGTG
>NZ_JBHULI010000022.1:283592-285901 GCF_042684365.1 Gracilimonas halophila
ACCCAAAGATCTTCCCCGCTCGGGCGGGGATTGAGGGGTGGGTAAAAGGTGCCAATGACAAGCTACGTTGCCCCTGCCAACCAACCCTCACCTTTGTTTCCTCTCCCGGGAGAGGAAGACGTTTTGGTGAGCAAAGGCAAGGAACTCTTTGATGAGCCTGAAGCCCTCTTGAACCTAACACCTAACACCTAACACCTAAAAACTATTCTGTAGTTTACCCATATCTTTCTTATTTTTAAAGCTTCAAAAAAAGATCATGCAGACACACAGAATTTTGACCATCGGGGAAAGCACGTATAAAAGACTAAGAATATAGAACTCAGGACTCAAAATTCTTTTCGCCGGCGGTTATCTGACGTACGTACGACGTTGATCCCCGATCCTAAACAAACTCAAAACTAAAGACAATTAAATGATTGAAAGATTAGTACGAAGCAATTTCATGCAATCTTTCCAATAGTGAGCAACGCGAGCGATTAAATTGAGTAA
Source organism: Gracilimonas halophila (assembly GCF_042684365.1). Lineage (NCBI taxonomy): Bacteria > Pseudomonadati > Balneolota > Balneolia > Balneolales > Balneolaceae > Gracilimonas > Gracilimonas halophila. The sequence continues at coordinate 284,082 of NZ_JBHULI010000022.1, forward strand.
CACAAAAGAACAAGAACTTATTATTGTTGCCGGTCCCAAAGGCTCTGGTAAAACAACCTTGGCAAAGGAGTACTTAGATGCCAATAAAGGAAACTATGTGTATTTGAGTGCCGATGAAATAGCCTATGAGATCAATACGGAGGATCCCATTTCTGTAAGACTTGAGGCAGGAAAAGAATTTTTCAAGAGATTTGACCAGTTTATTAAACGCCGTAGGAATGTACTTATTGAAACAACGTTGTCCGGTAAATCAGTATCAAACTTGATTAAGCAAGCTCGAAATCAAGAGTCAGAAAAGGCGGTCATCCGGTTCCTGAGAAAGACATTGTAAGAAGATTTGGCAGAAGCATCGTAAATTTTTGGGAAACGTATCGGCATTTGAGCGACCGTTGGTTGTTGTATTATAATACCGAAAATCATTTTCAACAGATTGCGCATAGCAATGAAAATCATGTATATGCATATGATGAATTGTTATATTCATTCTTCTTACAGTTAAAGGATAAATATGAGTGAAACAGAACAAAATATTTTCAAGTTTACAGCAGAAATCACCAAAATTGGAAACAGGGCTGTACATAAGGCACAGGAAGAAAACCGTAAACAAGGCATACCCAGTGTATATGCAAAAAAAGGAAACATTTACTACCAATTCCCCAATGGAATGATTTCTTCCCAAAAAGATGAAACGGCTGTATACCAGGTTAATGAACCGAAAGAAGAAGGGAATTGAAAATTCAAACAATCCGGCCTTAGAAAAAAGAGCGTTAAGAAAATGATGAAATGCAGCGTTAAAAAAGAAATCATACCAATAAAAAGCAGTCATCCCGGTCAAACCGCAGAGAAGCGGAGGTGCAGAACCGGGATCTCCCTGCACCACGTGGAATGTTGAACAACGCCTGGTTGAAGGAGATTGCCTTCCAGAGTTGCATTATGTAGTAAAAGTAGGCACAAACAACAATAATGAAAATATATCTTGACAATTGTAGCTTTAATCGTCCTTTTGATGACCAGCATCAAATCAGGATTAGAATTGAGGCAGAAGCTAAATTATATATTCAGTCGTTGATTGAGCAGGGAAAACTTGACTTAGTTTGGTCCTACATTTTGGAATATGAAAATTCAGCGAACCCTTATGAGTTCAGGCAAATAGTAATACAGAAATGGAAGGATAAGTCAAAAGTACAGGTAGATGAGAACAAGCGCATTGTGAAACTGGCTGAAGAGTTGACCAATTATGACCTTAAGGCAAAAGACGCACTACATGTAGCCTGTGCAATTGAAGCCGAATGTGAATACTTTATTACAACAGATGACAAGATTTTAAACAAAAACAATAATATTAAGAGCATTGAAATAGTAAGCCCTATCGACATGCTGGATATTCTTGAGGTATAGCCATGAGAACTGAAGCCGAAATTCGACAAAAAGGAATGGAAGCCTTACTCAAAGAACTGGGTGATGTTGAGGCTGAAATTTTCATCAAAAATTTAATCCGTGAACCTTTTGATTACACCAATTGGCAAAAAGACTTATGGAATGATAAAAGTGTTCAGGAAATAAGTTCTAACGCTGATAAAGCTGTTAAGAAGTGATTTACATAAACATACAAAAACCAGCCGTAAGGGCGTATCGCATACGCCCGGTGGTGGATTCAAACTTGGTTGCCCGTACAGGCAGGTCTAAAGACCTTCGCTTGTTAATTACCGAGACAGAAATAACAGAAAAAAATTTGAACCACTGATTAAACGGATTACAAGATGAGACGGATTAAATGTTTAAAATTGGATGTTTCCCCTGGCCTTAGAGTTTTGGCCGGA
>NZ_JBHULI010000023.1:0-1428 GCF_042684365.1 Gracilimonas halophila
CGAGAGCCGAATGCTGAATTTCTTTATAATCTGTAATCATAGTCTTGGGGTTTATTTCTTTCTCCAATCTATTGAAAAACGAACAATTCTGACAATTATTTATTGAGTGGAAGAGGGGGTATAACGGCTTGGCGTTTGTGCTGCGGGGCGACCAAGCCCGAATTTAAGCAACCAGCGCGCAGCCGTCAGCACGAAACGCTTGTTATGTTGCTGATTAATTTGAAAATAGCATGTCCTTCATTTCTTCAATCGTATAAGCTGGCCTTTTACGATGAATTATCGCATGGCAATTCGGACAGACTGGACGCAGGTCTTTTACTGGATTAATTTCATATTCACCATCTTGACCTGATATTTCATTCAAATGATGAACATGAATAAATTCTTGTCCAGCCTCTCCATAGAATTCTTGAAAATCAAAATCACAAATAGTGCAAGCGTACCCGTAGTGATTTAGACAAGCTTTTCTTGCATGAGGATTACGTTCATACCTTGTGATTGAAACATTGCTTGAAGCACCTTCAGAAAATGAAGTTGTGGGCTTTTCTTTTTCAAATCTATTTCTAGAAGTTTCAGAATTTATAAAATCGAACCAAACAGCTTCTAACTCTTCAGTTAATTCAGGTTTAATGGAAATCCCAGATGATTGCGGAGTCCAAACCTGGTTTGATAATTCACCTTGATCTAAGATACCTATGCCGAGAAGGGAATCTTCCGTAGGATTTAATAGTGTATCAAATTCGATCAAAACTCTGTGAACAAGTTTATCCTCTCCACTCCAATGTTGTGATAAAAAAGGTTCTGAAATTACAGTTCCAGATCCCATAATTCCTTTGGGTTCAACACCAAGACGAACAAGAAACGCACGATCACCCGGTTTAATTTGGCGATGGGCCACACAACTCCATTTTTGGGTTACACTTCCAGACATTTTAAGATTTTCAATATTCTCATCGAGATCGGTCCAGTCCCATTTATTTGGATTCCATGCAAAAAGAAATGTGTTCATGCTCTCGAATATTTATTTAATGGTAAAGCAACATAACGACCCAGCGTTTAAACGGCGCGGGGATTACAACTTCTTTGAAGTAGCGAAATTAATTCCTCGCAATCAAGTTCCATCGAACCCCGTCCGCGTCCGATTTAAAACGTTTTGTTATGCTACCGGATTAGTCGTAATGAGTCCACATTCTGATTACTTTAACAACTTTCTCTTTTTCGTAGACTTGATAAACCAACCGATGCTGAATATTAATTCTCCGCGAATAAGCTCCTTCCAAATTCCCAACCAATTTTTCATAAGGAGGATATTCTTCAAAAGGATTTTCCTCAATGATCTCCAATAAGTTTTTGATCTTTGATTTTAAACCGGAAGAAGCTGCTTTCTTGGCATCCTTTTTTGCTTGTTTAGTATAAACGAGTTTGTAT